>VMSU01000173.1 GCA_013792005.1 Desulfobulbaceae bacterium | reverse complement strand
CCTGTTGCAATAATAGAAACAAGCATTTAGAATGTAATAAATAGTAGCAGATCGGACCGCTCTTTAACCCGGCACAGCCGGACGTTTATAAGCCCGATTCAACCACAAGGCCATATTTTTGGCCAAGGTGGGGGAATCGGGCTTTTTTTTTTGCGCATGCACCAGGGGTAGCGTTATGGCGATTATCACCAGCGAATATGACATCACCATCAAGCTTGGCGGGGATTTCGAGGAAGAGTTCACCCTGGGCTTCGACATTACCGGGTGGACAATACAATCGCAGATCAGGACCAAGCAACGTTTGTCGGCTCCGTTAGTGGCCAACTTTGTTGTTGCCGTGATCGATGTTGTCACGGGGCAGTTCAAGCTCTCCTTGGATGAAGTGGCAACGGCGGCAATCTCTACTGTGACGCGTCGAAAGCGATGTCACTATGACGTGCTGCTCACGAATCCTTTGGGCTTGGATGAGTATTACATCAAGGGTTCGGTGATCCTTGAGCCGAGCGTCACGGTGAAGTAGTGCCTGCCATCGTCATCAAGCAGAAGGCAGCAGTGGTTGTCAATGCCGGTGTTGTCAGGAGGCAACCGATTATCGTTCGGGAGCAGCCTGTCGAAGCGGTCATCACCTCACCGGCGCACATCGGGGTTGATGCCCATGAAAAGCGGGTCGTTGTTGTACGAGTTGGTGAGCCAGGACCGGTTGGGCCTAAGGGTGAAGATAGCGGGCCAAGTAATATCGCCATGATGTTTACCCAAAGCGCCTTGCCCGGACCGATTGCCATCGGAGGTGCCATTGCTAACCGGAAGGTGCTGAGCGTCATTGTCGAGGTCGAGGAAGGGTTTGATGCCGGGGTGGGCATGACTGTTGGAACCATGGTGTCACAGGGAATCTTGCTTACGGAGAGTGAGAATTGCCTGCAGGTGATTGGGATGTATGAGAAGACAGCAAACTATGAGTATGAGGGCACGCCGACGTTTCAGGCGTTTTTTAGCGGTGGGGGACCGTTTGTCGCGGGAAGGGCCAAGGTAACAATTTCTTTCACATAGAGGAGAAAGGACATGGCAAACATTTTCAAGACAATCAAGGGCATCATGGGGTCTCTGTTTCAGATCGGCGGGCCAAGCGGCAACCAGATCAAGAACCAGAGTGATGGACTGGCCATCCGGAACGCGGCCGACTCCGCTCATCAAAACATGTCCATTAAACAGGCCTCTGGATCAGTGCCCGCGCATGCCGTTAACTGGCAAGATTTGCGGGACCAGAGTCCGTTGATGCAATTTTCTTTTGATGGAGCAACTGCTCCATCGGGAGGATCCAACACAGGGACCTACGGTTTTTGTCATACCTCTGGTGGATCCTACACCGCCGGCCAGGTCTATTATGATAGTGGCACCGCCTTGGTGGCGATCAAGACCTTTATCGGTATGACTATCACCACCGGCAGCGCAATAACCGGTACAGTATCCTTGTCCGCCAACGGCTTGTACGTAGCGCATTCCGCTGCTGCGCCTTACACCTGGACACTCAAGGGCGATGGTATCCCACAATCTATCGGTTATCCACATGTCATCGAGCTTGCCCTCGATACAGCTGCCAGTAAGTCATCTTCGACCTCGATACCGGCAGGCTCAAAGATTATGTCGGTGTCGACCAACATCACCAGTGCTTATGACAACTCGGCAGGAATACAGATCGTAGTGGATGGTGTTGTCAGCGAACTGACAATTCAAGCCACCAATGAGAACGATCCAGCCACAGTAGGTATCTACGATTCTGAGCCGGTGGACATGACGGTTGACTCAGATACCGAGGGCCACGTCAAGCTCATTATCTCAAATACGCCATCGACTGGAGCCGGGACAGTCCTCGTTACCTACCTTACTGATGCCTTGAGCTAATGTCAGTATTCAAGTGCCTGGCCGGGACCACCAGAAAGATTTTTTCTATCGGGATTGGCCAATTGTCCACCGCTGTTGGGGCAATCACTCAAGATGGCAAGTTGCAGGGGTGTGATGCCGACACTCGGATGGTGCGTGACTTAGTCCGGTACAACCCCAAATATATGATTGAGGTAGGCGAAACCCAAGTGGCATACCCCTATGAGATCCATGACCTGACCGGAGCGGGCTATGTGTCTCTTGATGATGACGCAACCTATGAGCTGGATGAGGGTGCCATCCTAATCATTTAAGGATAGACAAAATGTCTCCAGTAGCGAGTTCAATAATTATTCATCCCGGACAGGCACCAGGCCAAGCACCGCCTGGAAAGGTTCGTCTGTTCTGGGATGATGTCGGTGGAGGACTGAAAGCCATTGATGACAGCGGGGTCATACTTCCTGTGGTTGTCAGTGGAGGGAACGGACCAGCGGGTACGGTTGACTTGGCGGGGTTTGCCACCAATGCCCCGCCAGATGCACCACCTGAGCAATACGTGCGGCTCTATTTTGATGATAGCGATGGTCTTGTGAAGTATCGAACCGCATCGGGCAGTTTAGTGCGAATCGATCGTTCGGAATGGATCAGGCCGAGATTGCTACAGGTAGGGCCTCAAGCAAATTACAACCTCAACCCAAGCGGGGTGATTATGCCCGCATGGAATCCTCTTAGTGCTTGGGAGAATGGGTTTCCTGGTGTCCCACAGCTGTATTATATCGATCCTGCTGACAACACCAAGCTACGAGTTCAAGGGGCTGGGGTGGTGTCCAGTGTGTCGGGCTCGTTATCGATCAACAACGATTCGAGCAGCCGTTTGAACTGCCGGTCCTCTTTGTGGGTCAACGGGACTGAGATCGTAGGCACGCGGTCCTATATTCATTTCGAGAAGAACAATCAGGGGGCGTTGGGCAGCATAGTCTTCCCAGGTTTTCCCGTATCGATGTCGGCGGGTGATTTTCTCCAGGTGAAGGTATTTGGGGCGACAGCCACGACGTTCAACAGCAACACGTCAACGATCCTGGTGGCGGCGGAGAGCTCGTTAGCCATTAGCATTATCAGTGGGGTTAATTTCTGATAGATGACCACCTGTCTCGACAGGAAGGAGTAATGCCAATGACAGCAGCAACAGAATACACCGGACGAAACCGGAGAAAGAAAGATGATCAGCTTGAGCTCCTCCTCGAAGAGGTTTCTACCCGCACCGTCAATAAGTTAAACCCGCAGCACCCGTGCCGTTTTGCACACATATCACCTGATGAGCATGAGCGCCATCATCGGATGTGTGAGTCGGCCATCGAGTTTTTGGATCGCTTGAACAACACCAAATGGGGGATCCTCAAGGCGGTGGCCATTTTTATTGTCCTCGGTGGATTGAGCTTGTTCGCTGCCGGGGTGTCTTTGAAATTTGGAGGGCATCAGTGATGGGTAGCGGCATATTGGCTTGGCTCCTTGGCCGTCGGGACGAGGAGGAGCGGAGGGTAGAGACAACGTGTATTGCTCCTCTGTGTGGACGGAAGGTGATGATCACCGCTGCAGAAGTCAGAGAATCGCGATGGAAAAACCATGGTGAGGTTGTTGGTGCCTGCCCCGAGCATTTGGAGCGGTTGACAGCAGGACGGATCAGCGATGGGGATCCGACGACTAATCCTGATCTGAATAAGGAGGACATAACATGCCAGCATTAGGAACACGATCCAAAGAGGTGTTAGCGACTTGTCACCCGGACATCCAGTCTGTGGTGAATGAGGCGATCAGAGAGATTGACTTTACAGTTGTCTGTGGTCGGCGCGGACGGGAGGAGCAGGAGAAGGCGGTGGCCGAGGGCAAGAGCAAGCTGCATTATCCGGCAAGTAAGCATAACGTGGAGCCCCCTGGCCTAGCGAAGGCTGTTGACCTTGCCCCTTACCGAGATGGAGCGATTCAATGGAAGGACGTGCAGTCGTTTATTTTTCTGGCCGGAATCATCAAGGGCATTGCCTTGATCAAGGGGATAAAGATTCGATGGGGTGGCGATTTCAATCGAAACAACAACCTGCATGACGATCGGTTTATGGACATGCCGCATTTTGAGCTGGAGGTGTGATATGGATTTGACAGGTATCGGGAGTATCGCTGATTTTGCATCGGGTATTATGGATCGGTTCTGGCCCAAGCAGATGACGGAAGAGGAACGGGCCAAGGCCCAGGTTGGCTTGATTGAGTCTATGGAGCAGCGAGAGGTAGTCAGGGACTCTCTGCGGGCCGAAGTGATCAAGGCCGAGATGAGCCAGGGTGACGACTACACCAAGAGGGCCAGGCCGACGATCGTCTATGCAGGGCTTACCTTTATTGCCTTGGTGCATGTTATTTTCCCGATTGTTGCCTGGTTCACCAAAGAGCAGTTGCCGGCGTTGGCCTTGCCATCAGATTTTTGGATGGTGTGGGGTGGGGTATGTTCAGTGTGGATGATCGGGCGGTCGGCTGAACGGGTGATGGGTGGGGACAGCAAAATTATTTCGGCGATCACTGGTGGGAAAAGGTAAGACGCGGTATAACAAGATATATTTTTTCACTTTGGCCGGTGGGGAATGCTTTTGGGCTTGAAAGGTGAAAAAAAGGCACCGGAAGGGATGTGGTAGGCGGTGGTGCGCAGGGCATGAAAAAAGGGCTTCGAAGAAAACCTCGAAGCCCTTGATACTACTGGAGCCGACGACGGGAGTTGAACCTGCGACCTACTGATTACGAATCAGTTGCTCTACCACTGAGCTACGTCGGCGAAGTAAGTTTTTTTGAAGTATTTTTTGAGTTACTTGCTGTTGGAATGTTGTTCAACCTGTAACAGTGACTGCTTTGGGGCGCATTTTGTGGTTAGTTTATCATTTCTAAATTGTAATTAAACAGTTTATTTTTAACTCTACTCGTCTCTTTCTGCAAGTGACTTTTGCTGAAATGAGCATAAATATCAGTGGTTGATTTGCTGAGATGGCTAAAGAGTTCTTGAAGGGTGTTTTGATGTTGCCACCGTTAATTACAATACTTGGCAACCTGAAGAATGCCATTCCCGGGACGTACCATGCTTTTGACTTTGAAAAATATGCTCACCGTTATCTGGGCGAGTTTCAATACCGCTTTAACCGACGGTTTGATCTCCCGGGAATGTTCAAGTGCCTCGTAGCCGCTACGTTCAGATCCGGGAAGGTTCCAGGACACAAACTACGACTTGCGGAAGATTTGCGCTAATCAGGACATTGTAACACTGGTATTTTTTGCCTTTCGTGAAAGATACCATGCCAGTTTTGTTGTAAAAAATTATAGTTCCTCATAGTATTATTTTTTTATAAAAAAATTAGATAGTTATGCTTATGAAATATCTATAAAACTTATAATTATAGCGTTATCTTGGTGTTGGTTACTTTTGTCAATTAATTATTGTCCTTAGTTATGCTAAGATTAAAAGTGGTTTTTTGAATACATATGAGAGTCGTATCGCCCATTTCCTCGTTAATTTGCTACAACTCACTGTTGGTGGCATTGTCTAACTCACTAATTAGATGATGTATTATCTTGTGTTTATGTTTTGGTATGCATCTTGCATTTCACTGCAAGATCTTTCCACGACTCGACAGAAGATAGTGAGAAAAATCCTCTTTTGTAGTAGCGGCCCACCGGTATAATTATTGGATGGCTGCAAAAAAAATGATTAACGAGGTTCATCATGCAAAAGCTCTTTGTTGTTACTGCTTTTCTTTTATCCCTGCTTTGTGGAATTGCTCAGGCCTCTGTCATAGACGCCCCACACAACGAAACCTTCAGTGTTTCTTGTGGTTCATGCCATAAATATTCTCTCTGGTGGCAATTCTCTCCTCTAGTGGCATTCGACACCACAACATACAATAATAAAGTTAATAGTCTCTGCCTTGAGTGTCATGATGGTTCTGATCCTCAGATTTCTATTATGCAGGCACACTCGAGTGATATCCTTGGAGTAAAATACGGGCCATGGGTGACAGCCTGTACCGACTGCCATGATCCACACCGGCAAAGCCAGCTTTCGTGGCGAACCAGTAACCCCACAGCCCTCTATTTGGTTACCGGTATTATTTCCTCTGTCGTGCCCAATTCACCGCAGGCTGGTCAGACTACCATTACTTACTCCACTTTTTCGGCGCATAGTCAACAGTGGGAGACCCCGAATAGCATTGACCCGAATGTCGTCACTTGGGAACGAAAGAACTTCTCGTTACCGCAAACCGGGCTGACCTTGGTTCACGACAGCAGCAACGCCCTGAATACCTTCTCTATCTTTTCCGTCAACAGTGCGGCCCAGTCCATCGTTGTCCAAGGTATTCTGGACCCGGAGCAGATCAATACCACTCAAAATCCAACCTCTAACACCTTTGGTCTGATTTACGGTCAGCTTATAAAAAGCCATATCATCTCGACGGGAAACGGGGCGGCTTCTCACGATGTCAAATTCTTCGATCCGTTCATTAACTATGACTCAGGCAAGATAGGTGGTTTCGTCGCCAACCTTGCTCTGTCACGGCAAGGCATTTGTCAGGCGTGTCATCAGAGCACTATCTATTGGTTGGAAAATGGTACGAGCGACGACCATTACACCTCAATCGTCTGCACCGCATGTCATGTCGCAGCTAATGGCTTTAAGAAGAATATCAATAGTGCGGATCATGGTGCCTCGGGTTTTCAGTATGTTCTTGATTCCCCCGAATGTGTCAGCTCCTGTCACCAAGCCAACGATCCGCTTCAGGTTCACCACAGTGTTTGTATTGATTGTCACCAAAGTATTCAGACCATTCCTGCCCTGGCAGACTACACGACCCGCAAATACGTCACGGCTATTCCCTTAGGTGGTGGAACCTGCAAGGACTGCCATAGTACTTATAGCGATTTCAGCAGTCACCAGCACGATCACACAGCAACCGTACTTATCCCCCAGAATCCGATTAAACCCACAGAGAATTGTTTAGGCTGTCATAATCATAATGCCACGGCTGCTCCCTTTGTTGGTGCAGGACAGGTTCATAGCATAATCCCATCAGGACAGCCAAGCGTCTGCGCCAACTGTCACGACCTTAGTAATGCCTCACTCATTGGCAGCGCTGCTAATTTCACCTCTCCCTCAGCGCCATGCGGCGAGTGTCATTCAAGCTACTTTAACGGACACAGGCACGGGGCATCCGAACAGATCACCCATTGGTTGCAATACGACCCGGTCCGAGACCTTTCTGATGGAGAAGGGTGCGGACTCTTATGTCATAACGGTCAAGTTGAAACCTGGGACAATATCAAGGCACGACATAGCAGCAGTGGGCTTTGCACCACCTGTCACAATTCAACTCGAACCAACGGCGGGATCACATCAGTCAATCCGCTCTATGGTTCCATTGCCGCTGCTATTGCCGAGGCCGGCGCCACTAACAATGTGACCCTGACTTGCATCGATTGTCATGCCGATAAGACTACCCGCCATATCCCGGATCACAGTCGCTTTGTTACCGGAGGTAACACCACCTGTGTCAGAAACTGTCACTCCGCTACCTTTACTACCAACTCGAACGATCCTAAGCTCCACAACACTTGTACTACCTGCCACACCGGCTTGGTTTCCCCAGTGACAATGGTTGGCAGCGCCATTGGCCATGCTGATCAAAATCCAGGTTATGGCAATCCCAATATCTGCACCACCTGCCACGTCAGTAAGACCTTTGATACTCATCTTAAGAAGAATGACCATGTTGGCCAGGTTCAGGCAACAGCCAATGGTACCTGTGAAACTTGCCACTCTGAGACCGGGGATCTGGTCATTAACCCCCAGTTGCATAAGAATAACTGTGACCTCTGCCATAATAAGAACGACGGCGGGGTTCTCATGGTGGGTATTGATGGGCGTGGCACGGCGGTCAATGGTCGCGGTGATTGTGCCAGCTGTCATACATCCTATGCCGCTGATTTCTATTTCCACATCCCTTTTAATCATAACGTGGTGACGGTGAAACCTAAGCACGATACACCGGTGCTGCAGGCAACCGCCAAATGTGTCGGCTGTCACAACGAGACTGACCGGGCAATCGGAATCCATAAGACCAATAATTGCGCCACTTGCCACGCCCAGACTACCGGGGTGTTGATCGCCGGGACCTATGGTGATGCCTCCGGTGGGCCCAATACCTGTGCCGGCTGTCATCCGGCGCACGATGCTGCCTTCACCAACCATCAGGGTCCGGTTAACCATAATACCATAAGTATCCTGGCTACGGCGTCATGCGTCTCCTGTCACAAAGAGAGTGATCGAGCATCCGGCATCCATAAGACCAGAACTTGCGACACCTGTCATACTCCAGGCACTGGGATTCTGGTCTCGGCAGCCAACGGCGATGCCACCAAGGGCGCTGGGGCTTGTGTTAACTGTCATCAATCACGTGGCACAAATTATACTAATCATCTCCCTCCGACCCATGCCCGGCTGACTAAGAGTTCTGGCTGCACGACCAGTTGTCATACGGGAACCAATCTTATTGCCGATATTCATAAAAATATCTGTGTGAGCTGTCACACCGCCACGACCGGAGTTCTTAAAGGTAGCGCAGTAAATGGTCCTGGTGATTGCCAGTTCTGTCATACTCTGATCAACCCGGCCTCCCCGCATATCGCCCAGCATGATTATATCAAGTTCGACGACACTCCTGCCCTGTCTTGCGTTGCCTGCCATAACAGCAACGGGGCATCAGAGCATATGGGCAGGACCACGGAAAACGGCCCCATTACCTGTACCTCTTGCCACGACCCCAACAACACCAGCTATCAAGATAAGATCTATTGGGGAAAACGTGGCGTCAGCATCTATTGTCGGGAGTGTCATGGCGGGTATCGGACAACCAACCACCCGCTTGATGTGATGCCTGATCATTTGGCACAAGGCTATGTCACGAATACCCCTTCCTGCGCTGCATGTCATGATCCTTCCGGCTCCGCCGATCTGATTGTCGTTGTCCATAAAAATAATTGTAACGCCTGCCACAGCACAATCGACTTCAGTCTTACCGGAAGCGCAACCGGGCATCTTGGTGGTGGTAGTTGTACTGTTTGTCATGGCGCAGCAGGACACGATACCACAATGGTGCACGATCACCGGCCTATCTCCTTTGGCACTGGAATCAACTGCTCCAACTGTCATAGCAGCGATTCCTCAAACCTTGGTCAAAAAGGCAGTGGCGCCTTGACTTCGCAGGCAGATGTCGATGCCCTGCACAGTCGAATTACCGGAAATTCCTGTGCCCTTTGTCATAGCTATAATGCTGCCACCCAGGCCAACTCTGAAGGACTCCCCCTGAAAGCCACGGTCACTAGCGCTATAGCCAATGGCAGGGATGGCACGACGGATGCCACTTGTGTGGTTTGCCATAGCTATAACCAGACTGGTCATGGCTACATCGATCATGTTGCGCTCGGTAAGGTCACAGGCAGTGCCAAGTGCGTTTCCTGCCATGATCAAGTAGGCCAGGGTGACGACGCGATGTATGTCTTGTCTATTCATAATAAGAGCGGCAACGGATGTGGCACCTGTCATCTCAGTGTGCAGGGCGGGGGGGCCTTGAAGGCGCCCTATGAGGACATCAACGGTGGTCAAGGCGGTGGTTGCGTTACCTGTCACACCGATTATGACACCGATTTCGGGGCTGGTCATCAGTTCGAAGACCACGCCGTTATCTCGGGACTTGTCAACTGCACCTCCTGTCATGGTGGCGATATCCTGAAAAATGTCCACGGCAACGGTTCTGTTGCCGAATGTCTGAATTGTCATGCCTCAGCAAGTGATGGCAGCTTGATTAATGGCCTTAACGGCTGGGGTAACGCCTCGACGCATGTCATTGGCGCTTCAGTCAGTTGTGGGGGGTGTCACAGCGCTTATGTCGTCAATTTCCAAACCGGTCATCAGCGAGAAGACCATAACGGCATAGCCAGCACTGCTACCTGTGTTGCTTGCCACATTACGGATAAGATTACCGGCGCTGATACTCACAAGGGAGTCTGCGCCAACTGTCACACTAATATTATTACTAACGGTACGCTTAAAAATGGTAACCGGGGATGGGGTAACGCTACCGGAGGCTCAGGGTCTTGCTCCAGCTGTCATCCAGTGTATTTTGATGGCCATGTCCATGGTACTGTTGGCGGCTACATTACCCATACTGTTGCTGTCAAGCCAACTGACCTGGCTCAGGAAGAGCCGGGTACTGCGTGTGATTATTGTCATGGACCATTTGCTGGTATGGACGATATCAAGGCGTTACATGACATCCCAGCCAATGGCGGTTCTTGTGCCACATGTCATAAGGCCACCCGTGACATTAATGCAGGGGCTCCCACCGGCAGGACCGTGGCCCAGGTAATAGCCGATGGCCTGCAAACGGGTTGTCTGGATTGTCATGCCGATAAAGTAAAGCCTGCTATCCATTATGTGTTGCACACCGATTATGTCTCCGTGACTCCTGAATGCGCCACTGCCGAGTGCCACTCCGAGAGTAGCCTGTTGAACGGGCTCCATAATGTAAAGAAATGTTATACCTGTCACGCCTCCGCTACTCCTCCGATTACCTTGATCGACAGCGCAGCAGGTCATTATGTGCCGGAAAACAGTCTCGTCAATACCTGCACCACCTGCCACTCGACCATTGTCGATCATGATGGCGATGCCAGCCATGACCGGTTGAGTACGACTGCCAATTGCGCCATCACCTGCCATTTTGCAACCGGAGATACCGCCCATGCCGGCGGGACCTTCGCTGACATTTACGCAACCCATCTTTCCAATTGTCAGACTTGTCACAGTAGCGGTTATCAGAAGGTTAAAAATGCTATTGAGGCAGGCCGGAGCCGTAACAGCAATCCGACGCCGATCACCTGTGAAACCTGTCATCCGGTTGCTGGGGGCATCCAGCATGGCGATGTTGCTCATAACGGGATGAACAGCTCTACTTTTATCCTCAGGGATTGCAGGGGGTGCCATTCAACCACCACCTTTTCCGGTTTCTATGAGACCCATAATTACCAATGTGCCAGTTGTCACTCCTACACGGTCGATGGCACATGCCTGCCGACAGAACCATCCTGCGTTTACGAAGGGACGATTGCCAGTGAAGTTGTATCTTCGATAGATGATGGCAAGGCCGGTAGCCGCGTCATTAACTGTGAATCCTGCCACCATTATAATCTGATCAATCTGCCTATTTCCCATACCACGGAAAAGCCGCCCCATAACCCGTTCGATGATCCGCCACCGGATTGTACGATCTGTCATATTCAGCCTTGGGGCGGCCATATGGACAATCTTGGCACTAATGTGCTTTGTTCTTCATGCCATTACAGCCTTGATCCTGGGGCGACCGGTGTGCTCCATGTCATGACCTTCAGCGGCAATGAAAATTCTTGCATCAAATGCCACGTCAGCACGCGGCAGCAGGTCAAAGACTCTATAATTAATGGTATCGCCGGACAATTACAAGATTGCACCAACTGTCATGGAGTTGAGGATACCCTTTACCATCCGACCCCACCAACCAATGTCCAGCATGACATGGTCTCCATCACCGCAAGTTGTACTGCTTGCCATGTCGCAGCTGATATGGGGGATGTCTATGCTATTCACCGGGGAGACTGTATCGTCTGTCACAGCCATACCCTCCGCCAGGAGGTTTTGGATGCCGTTGAAAAAGGTCAAAGCTTTACCAGCACGCCCCCACCGGTGGCTGTCACCTGTGTTACTTGTCATTCTGTTGGTCATATTCAGGCCGATAGTCATCAGATAACCTTGGCCAGTGCCCAATGCAACAACTGTCACGGTTCACTAGCCACCTCGAACCAGATTGTTGATCTGCATGACCGGCCCACCAACAGCCCGCCAGGTCCGTGTGCTACGTGCCACAATACGGGCGTTCGTCAGCAAGTGAAAGATGTTATCAACGCGGGAGTTGCATCAAACTGTTCCACATGCCATGCCCCGTATTTGAGTACTTACGAAAATCACCTGGTTCAGGATCATAATGGGGTAACCGGAATCGCTGCCTGCACCGGCTGTCATACCGGTAACATCATTACTGCAGTTCACGGCAACGGGACAATCGGGACCTGCACCCTGTGCCATACCCCGATAACCGGAGTGAAGATTGCCGGTGTCAACGGTCATGGTACTGCTGTCAATGGTTCAGGCACCTGCACCTTCTGCCATCCGGCCTATTTTGCCGGTCATGTCCATAATCATGCCGTAACCGTCAAGGTTAACAGTGCAATTAGCCCAATCACAGACAACTGTGTGGGGTGTCATAGCGCCACGACCTCTCCATTTATTGGCACTGCGCCTAATCAGGTCCATAGCGCTCTGGGCTGTGCCACTTGCCACAGCCCAAGTAACGGTAGCCGTACAGGCTCGGCTCAGACTACCACCGGCGAGTGTAGCGGATGTCATACCGGGACCTTTGCCGGTCACAGTCATAGCCACACCATTACTCAAAGAGTGGGTATCGATCAGTCCCAGGGGCAATTGTGCAACACCTGTCATAGCCAGTTTGCCAATACCTGGATCGGCATCTTAGGGTTGCATAATAACTCCTGTGGTCTGTGCCACAATGAGACCAGATTGACGACGGCTACCTCCGGCATCACCATTCAGCAGGTTATCAGCGCTGGCGCAGATCCCACCGGCTGCCTCATCTGCCACGATAGGGCAGGACTTCATGGTTTGGTGAATCACTCAGCCACAGGGCAGGGCGCTTTGAGTCATGTTACCGATACTCCTTCTTGTGTCGCAAGCTGCCATCCGGCTAACGATCCGATGACGGTTCATAACAATACCTGCACCAAGTGTCACACGGCTACCCCGACCTTGGCGGATCCTGTGAACCGAAATTTCGTTACAGCAATTGCAAAAGGGACGTGTGCCGGTTGTCATGCCGGCTATTTCATCGGACATACCCACAGCCATGCCGCTTCGATTCTTCCTACTACACTCTGTGCCAGCTGCCATACAGGAGATGGAATTACGGCCGTGCACATGAATAACTGCGCTCTCTGTCATAACCCGGCAAATGGTTCGCGGATCTCAGGCGTCAGCGGCCATGGCGATGCCACGGTCAATAGCGGTAATGGCGGGACCTGTGCGGAGTGCCATGTCGATTACTTTGACGCCCATACTCATAGTCACAGCACTCAAGTCAAGAAGAACCTGGCTTCCACTCCGTTGACTGCCAATTGTGTCGGTTGCCACACAGCAACCGTCTCGCCATTTATCGGCGCTGGGCAAGTTCATGCTCCGCAAGGGTGTGTCACCTGTCATAATACGACAAACGGAGCATTGAAGGCCCCGGCTGTTATCGGCGGGGGAGAGTGTGTTGCGTGTCACAGCACCTATTTTAATGCTCATGATCATGGGGCCATTGGTGGTGCCGTCAATCATACCATTCAGTTGAACCCGGTCATCGACCGGAGCCAGGTTGACTCACAGCCTTGCTCCAACTGTCATGTTGTTAGCAACTTCACCGAGATTTTAGCTGTTCATAAGACTGGCGGTTGTGTCGAGTGTCACAACACCACCCGTGACATCAATCCAGCTGCACCTTCCGGCACCACGGTGGCGATGGTTATTGCCAACGCTAACCAGTCAACGGTGAATTGTGTGAATTGTCACATGGATAAAATTGCCCCAGCCGTTCATCTGCACATAAATCATGGAGCACAACCTGAAGGTCTCGGTCATATTCTTGACACCCCGTTCTGTGTCGGCTGTCATGCGGTCAATGACCCGATGACGGTTCACAGCAATAAGTGCGGCAACTGCCATACCAGCCCGCCAAACTTGCAGGATCCAGTCGACCGGCCGCGGACAATTGCCATCACCCCGGACTCCACTTGTGTCCAATGTCATGGTGTGAATTACTTTACCGGACCGCACGGTCATGACCATACAGCAACGGTTACTTCTACTGCTCTCTGCGTCAATTGCCACAGTGGTAGCACGATAACAGGAGTCCATAAAAATAACTGTTTCCTATGTCATTCCAATGTCAACGGGTCACGGATCGTTGGCGCCAGTGGCAACGGTGATGCTATGGTCAATGGTGGCGGTGGTGGCAGCTGTGCTGATTGCCATGCGGGCTATTTCAACAGCCACGACCATGCCCATACCAACCAGGTGAAGAAAAACCTGGCGTCTTCCCCACTTACTGCCAACTGTGTCGGCTGTCACACCGCGATTACCACTCCATTCATTGGCACAGGGGAGGTCCATGCTGTTAAGGGATGCGCCTCCTGTCACAATACGGCGGGTAATGGCAGTCTCGTCTCGCCTGCCGTAGCTGGTGGAGGGGAATGTATCACGTGTCACACTGCCTATTTCATAGGCCATGATCATGGGACACCCGGTGGTACGGTCAATCATACCATCGAGATCAACCCGGAGACAGATATCAGTCAGGCTGATAGTCAACTATGTTCCAACTGCCATACGGTTGGCACCTTTGCTGAAATCCTGGCTGTCCATAAAACCGGTGGCTGCCTTGAGTGCCATAACACCAACCGCGACATCAATCCAGCCGCCCCAACAGGCACTACGGTGAAGATGATCATCGAAAACGCCAATCAGGGCACAGTAAACTGCTTGAGTTGTCATCTGGACAAGCAGGCGCCAGCCACTCATCTCCACATTAATCATGGAGCTGCACCTGAAGGCCTCGGTCACATCCTTGATACTCGGCTCTGTGTCGGCTGTCATGCGGCCAATGACCCGATGACTGTCCACTCCAATAAGTGCGGCAACTGCCACACTACGCCGCCAAGTCTGCAAGATCCAGCCAGTCGGCCACGGGCGGTTGCTATTACCCCTGATTCCACATGTGTTCAATGTCACGGTGTTAACTATTTCACTGGACCGCATGGTCATGATCACTCGACGACTGTTACTGCCACTGCCCTTTGTGTTACCTGTCACTCGGGAAATATCGTTAGTGTGGTGCACAACAATACGTGCTTCCACTGTCATTCCAGTACCGACGGCATTTTGATCGCAGGGGTCAACGGCAATGGCGATGCCACCGTCAACAACGGCAACGGCGGCGAATGCGCCACCTGTCATCTCGGGTATTTCAATGCCCACGATCATAACCACGCAGCTCAGGTCAAGAAGAACACGGCGATTAGTCCGGCAACTGCCAACTGTGTCGGTTGCCATACTGCTACATCAACTCCGTTTATCAGCGCAGGTCAGGTTCATGCTCAAAAGGGGTGCGCCACATGTCATAATATCAGTAGCGGTTCTCTTATTGCGCCGGCAGTTGCTGGCGGTGGTGAGTGTGTTTCCTGCCACACCACCTACTTTACCGGCCATGATCATGGCACCACCGGCGGCACGATTGATCACAGTGTGTTATTCAACCCGGTGACAGATCGTTCGCAGACTGATTCGCAGCTTTGTTCCAATTGTCATTCAGTCCAGAACTGGCCGAACATCATGACTACCCATTTTGGTGGTTGCGCCACCTGTCATAATAGCAACCGTGACATTAATCCAGTGACCCCCACCGGCACCACGGTGAAGATGGTCATTGATAATGCCAATCACAGCAATGTCTACTGCCTGAACTGCCACCTAGACAAAACAGCGCCAGCTACTCATCTCCACATTAATCATGGGGCTGCCCCTGAAGGTCTCGGTCATATTCTCGATACCCCGCTCTGTGTCGGTTGTCATTCGGCTAATGAGCCGATGGTTGTGCACTCCAACAAGTGCGGTAACTGCCACACTAATCCGCCAAACCTGCAGGATCCGATCAATCGTCCGCGGGTAGTCGCCATTACCCCGGATTCGACGTGCGCTCAGTGTCATGGGGTCAATTATTTCACCGGCCCCCATGGCCATAATCATTCCGCCACCGTTACAGCCACCACTCTTTGTGTCAATTGTCATACTGGTAATATCATCGTCACTGTCCATGCCAATAATTGCTTTCTCTGTCACTCCAGTGCTAACGGGTCACGGATTGTCGGTGTTAACGGCAACGGCGATGCCACGGTCAATGGCGGTAATGGCGGTTCTTGTGCGGCCTGTCACACAGCATACTTTAACGGCCATGATCATGATCACAGCATTTCAGTTAAGAAAAATACGGCGCTTACGCCTGTCACTGTCAACTGTGCAGGGTGTCATAACGCCACCACTTCACCCTTTGTCGCAGCCGGCCAGGTTCATGCCGCAAGTGGCTGTGCCACCTGTCATAACCCAATCAACGGTGCGCGTAGTGGTTCGGCATTAAATGGCACTGGTCAGTGTGTCAACTGCCACACCAGCTATTTTGCCAGCCATGATCATGGGTCTACCGGTGGAGCCGTTGACCATTCGGTGGCGTTTGCTCCGGCGACTGATCTGGGTCAGGTTGATTCTCAGCCTTGTTCAAACTGTCACTCGGTGCAGAATTGGCCAAACATCCTATCCACTCACCTGGGTATCTGCACTACTTGCCATAACACTACCCGAGATATCAATCCCAAGACTCCGGTAGGCACGACGGTGCAGTACCTCATCACCAATTATAGCGGAGTTGTCCATTGCCTTGACTGCCATCTTGATAAGACAGGACCGGCCGCGCATCTCTCTGTTGATCATTCTCCGACCGGGCTAAATATTCTTAAGGATGCTCCGACCTGCGTGGCAATCTGTCACCCGGCTAATAGCCAGATGGCCATTCATAATAATCGGTGTACCAACTGCCACACATCGCCACCAACACTTGAAGATCCGACCAATCGGCCTAAGGCCACGGCCATCATTCGTGGAGCCACCTGCACTGGCTGCCATACCACTTATTTCAACAGCCACAGCCACAGCCATGCGAGTACGGTGACAGTGACGGCACTTTGTGTCAATTGTCACACCGGTAACGTAATCAGTGCGGTTCACACCTCGTGCGCTACGTGTCATGATCCTGTCAATGGCAGTCGTCGCGTCGGAGTCAATGGACGTGGAGACGCTACGGTCAATGGCGGCAATGGTGGAACCTGCGCCCAGTGTCATGTGGCATACTTTAACGCTCACATTCACAGCCACACCAATCAGGTTAAAAAGAACGTGGCTACCACTCCGGCGACGGCCAATTGTGTGGGCTGCCACACCGCCACCACCACGCCCTTTATTGGTGTCGGTGAGGCTCATGCTCTTAAAGGCTGTCGCACGTGCCACAACACAGATGGCAATGGCTCTCTTATTGCACCGGCTGTTGCAGGAGGCGGCGAGTGTATCACCTGCCACACCTCCTATTTCATCGGCCATGATCATGGTACTACTGGTGGCACAGTTGACCATACCGTTCAGATCAATCTGGCATCTGATCGTTCACAGACAGATGCCGAGCTTTGCTCTAATTGCCACTCGGTTCAGAACTGGCCGAATATCATGACCACCCATTTTGGTGGCTGCGCCACCTGCCATAACGTCAGTCGGGACGTCAACCCGTTGGCCCCGACCGGCATCACGGTGAAAATGGTTATTGAAAATGCCAACCAGAGCACAGTGAATTGCCTCAGCTGTCACATGGATAAGCAGGCTCCCGCTACCCATCTGCACATCAATCATGGCGCCGCCCCTGAAGGTCTTGGTCATATCCTCGATACCCCGCTCTGTATCGGTTGTCATGCGGCCAATAACCCGATGGTAGTTCATGCTAACAAGTGCGGTAACTGCCATACCAACCCACCAAATCTGCAGGATCCGATTAATCGTCCGCGAGTAGTCGCTATCACCCCGGATTCAACGTGTATAGAATGTCATGGTGTCAACTATTTCACCGGCCTCCACGCACATGACCACAGCACAATTGTTACTTCCACCCCGCTTTGCGTGAACTGTCATGCTGGCAGCACAGTCAGCGTGGTTCATAACGGCAATTGTTTCCTTTGTCATTCCAGCGTCAATGGTTCGAGGATCAATGGCGTCAACGGGAATGGGGATGCCAGGGTCAATGGTGGAAATGGTGGCTCATGTGTTGATTGTCATCTCGGATATTTCAACAGCCATGACCATGCTCACACCGGCCAGGTGAAGAAGAATGTTGCCACCACCCCGGCAACTGCCAACTGTGTGGGTTGTCACACTGCCACTACCTCGCCCTTTATTGGCGCTGGTGAAATCCATAATGCCAAAGGCTGTGCTACCTGCCATAACACGGCTACAGGTTCTCTCGTTGCTCCGGCTGTGGCAGGTGGCGGAGAGTGCATCTCTTGTCACACCGCGTACTTCACGGCCCATGATCACGGCGCTACCGGTGGCTCGGTTGACCATACCGTCCAGATTAATCCAATCTCCGATCGGTCGCAGACCGATGCTGAACTATGCTCCAACTGCCACTCGATCCAGAACTGGCCCAATATCATGACCACCCATTTCGGCGGCTGCGCCACCTGCCACAATGTCAACCGGGACATCAACCCGGCGGCGCCCACTGGCACTACGGTGAAAATGGTTATTGAAAATGCTAACCAGAGCACAGTGAATTGCTTGAACTGTCATATGGATAAGCAAGCTCCAGCCACCCATTTGCACATCAATCATGGAGCCGCCCCTGAAGGTCTTGGCCATATCCTCGACACTCCACTCTGCGTCGGGTGTCATGGTGTCAATGCTCCGATGATAGTTCATGCCAACAAGTGTGGTAACTGTCACACCAATCCGCCGAATCTGCAGGATCCGATTAATCGTCCGCGAGTAGTTTCCATTACCCCGGACTCAACCTGCGTTCAATGTCATGGGGTTAACTACTTTACTGGCCCTCATGGACATGATCACAGCACGACTGTTACTTCAACCGCGCTGTGCGTAAATTGTCATGCTGGCAGTATCATCACGACTGTTCATGCCAATAACTGTTTTCTTTGTCATTCCAGTGTTAACGGCGCTTTGATCAATGGCGGAAACGGCAACGGGGATGCCCGAGTCAACGGCGGCAATGGCGGTACCTGTGCTCAGTGCCATAGTGGCTACTTTAACAGCCATGACCATGACCACGCTACTCAGGTCAAAAAGAACCTGGCCACGACACCCGCTACGGCCAACTGCATCGGCTGTCATATCGCCACCGTCACACCATTTATTGGCGCCGGTCAGGTGCATGCGGTTAATGGCTGTGCTACCTGTCACAATACTACGACCAACGGTTCGCTTAAGGCTCCGGCGGTTGCCGGTGGTGGGGAATGTGTCACCTGCCACTCCGGATATTTTATCGGCCATGATCATGGCACGACAGGCGGTTTGGTTGATCATACCGTGCTGATCAACCTTACTACCGATCTTGGGCAGGCAGGCTCTCAGCCCTGCTCCAATTGTCACTCGGTCCAGAACTGGCCGAATATTATGACAGCTCATTTTGGAGGTTGCGCCACTTGTCATAATGCCAGTCGTGACATCAACCCGGCAGCACCGACTGGCACCACGGTGAAAATGGTCATCGAAAATGCGAACCAGGGTACGGTGAATTGCTTGAGCTGTCATATGGACAAACAGGCGCCGGCTACCCATCTTCAAATAAATCATGGAGCCGCACCTGAAGGTCTTGGTCATATACTCGATACTCCTCTCTGTGTAGGCTGTCATGGGGGCAACGACCCGATGACCGTCCATTCCAACAAGTGCGGGAACTGTCATACCAATCCACCAAGTCTCCAGGATCCTGCTAATCGGCCACGGGTGATTGCCATTACCCCTGACTCTACCTGCGTCCAATGTCATGGAGTTAACTATTTTACTGGACCGCACGGACATGATCACTCGACGACTGTTACCGCCACCTCCTTCTGCGTCACCTGTCATTTAGGTAACAGCGTGAGTGTAGTGCACAGCAACAACTGTTTCATGTGCCACTCCAGTGTCAACGGCGCTCGCATTGTTGGCACCAACGGCAACGGTGACGCTACGGTCAACGGTGGTAGTGGTGGATCGTGTGCTACCTGTCATGTTGCGTATTTTAATGGTCACGACCATGATCACAGCGCCTCTGTTAAGAAGAATACGGCCACCAGTCCGGCAACTGTTAACTGTGCAGGGTGTCATAACGCCACAATTTCTCCGTTTATTGGAGCAGGTCAGGTTCATGCTGCTGGCAGTTGCGCCACCTGTCACACTATCACTAGCGGAGCCCTTAAGGGGTCGGCTCTTAATGGGACTGGGCAGTGCGTCAACTGTCACACCCTGTATTTCACCGGCCATGACCACGGCGCCACCGGCGGGGCTGTCGATCATACGGTGGCAATTGATCCGGTCACTGATCTTGGGCAGATTGACTCCCAGCCCTGCTCCAACTGTCATTCGGTGCAGAACTGGCCCAATATTCTCTCTTCGCACCTTGGTATCTGTACTACCTGTCACAATTCCACTCGGGATATCAATGCCAAGACACCGGTCGGGACTACGGTGCAATATGTTATTACCAGCTATACCGGGGTGATTCATTGCCTTGACTGTCATGTGGATAAGGCGGGTCCAGCGGCCCATGTTTCTGTTGACCATTCAAGTTCTGGACCTGGTATCGTTCTTGATTCTCCGACTTGCGTGGCGGTCTGCCATCCTGCCAATAATCCGATGGGGGTTCATAACAACCGTTGTACCAACTGCCACACCGCGCCGCCTGCTCTCGAAGATCCGATTAATCGGCCAGAGGTTACCACCATCCTCAGGGGCGCTACCTGCACTGGCTGCCATACCCTTTATTTCAATAGTCACATCCACAGCCATGCGACTACGGTGACAGCCACCGCGCTCTGCGTCAGCTGCCATACCGGCAATGCAATTACGACAGTCCATGCCTCTTGTGCCTCTTGTCATGATCCAATTAACGGTAATCGCAGGGTGGGAGTGAACGGTCGTGGCGATGCCACGGTCAATGGTGGCGCGGGCGGTACTTGTGCCCAGTGCCATAGCGCTTACTTTAATGGCCATACCCATAGTCATAGCACTACGGTCACGGGTAATGTTGCCGCTACCTCAACAACGGTGAACTGCGTGGGCTGCCATAGCGCTACCGCCTCACCATTTGTCGGGGCCGGTCAAGTCCATGCCGTTAATGGTTGTCTGACCTGTCACTCAGCCACCACCGCTTCCCGTATCGGTTCGGCCATTTCCGGCAGCGGCGAGTGTAAGAACTGTCATGCCGGGGCCTTTACCGGTCATGATCATGGTAGCAGTGGCGGTATCGTCGACCATACGGTTCAGATCAACCCGGTGACCGACCTCGGCATGGTTGATTATGAGCCCTGCTCCAACTGTCATTCGGTCCAGAACTGGCCGAATATCCTGACCACTCATCGTAATGACTGCACCACCTGTCACAACACTACCCGCGATGTCAACCCGATAGTACCCACAGGTGTCACCGTGCAGATGGTCATTGCCAATGCCAATCAGGCTACTGTTAACTGTATTGCTTGCCATAAGGACAAATTGGCGCCGGCAGTTCATACGCCGGTTGACCATCTTGCTACCGGCATCCTTCTAGACACGCCGAACTGCGTTGCTGCCTGCCATGCAGCCAATAACCCCTTTGCCGTCCACAAGAACCTTTGTTCACATTGTCACACTGCGCCGCCGGCTATTGAAGACCCGGTAAACAGGCCGCAAGTTACAGCGATTGTTCGCGGTGGCGCCTGTGCCGATTGTCATACGACCTACTTTGACAGCCATAGCCACAATCATACTGTAACAGTAATAGCGACAGCACTTTGTGTGACCTGCCACAGTGGTGACAGGATTACGGCTGTCCATGCATCCTGTGCCTCTTGCCATGACCCAGCTAATGGTCTTCGTCGAGTTGGTGTAGGTGGCTATGGTGATGCCACGGTCAATGGCGGCATGGGCGGCACATGTGTTCAGTGCCATAGCGCTTACTTCAATGCCCATAGCCATAGTCATAGCGCCTCGGTCAGAGTTAATGTCGCTTCAACTCCGATAACAGTCAACTGTGTGGGATGTCACAGCGCTGCAATTACACCGTTTATTGGTAGCGGTCAGGTTCATGTAGTAAATGGCTGCTTGACTTGTCACTCCGCCGCTACCGGCGTCCGGATCGGCGCTGCCACCACCGGTAGTGGAGAGTGTAAAGATTGTCATATTGGCGCCTTTGCCGGTCATGACCATGGTTCTACCGGGGGGGGAATCGACCATACTGTGCAGGTTAATCTGACGACCGACCTTGGTCAGACGGATGCTAAGCCATGTTCTAATTGCCACTCGTCTCAGAACTGGCCGAACATCTTAAACTCCCATCTGAATATCTGTACCACCTGTCACAATTCCACTCGTGATATCAACCCGGCGGCACCGACCGGCATCACGGTACAGATGGTGATTATGAACGCCAACCAGGCGGCAGTGAACTGTCTTGCCTGTCACCTTGATAAACAGGCGCCTGCCGCTCATGGCTCAGTTGATCATTCGGCAGCGGGACTCGATATCGTTCTTGATGATCCGGCATGCGTGACACTTTGCCACGTTGCCAACAGTCCGATGGCAGTCCACACCAATCGTTGCACTAACTGTCACACTGCGCCACCGGCCTTGGAAGATCCGGCAAACCGATTGAATACGACTTATATCATCAAGGGGGCCACCTGTAGTGGATGTCATACCCTGTATTTCAACAAGCACATTCATAGTCATGTCACTACAGTGCTGACCACTGCCTCTTGTGTTACCTGCCACACCGGGGACCGGGTCACTTCGGTTCACACCTCCTGCGCCTCCTGCCATGATCCTGCCAACGGCAGCCGCAGAGTAGGGATTAACGGTCTTGGTGATGCCACGGTCAATGGGGGCTCGGGTGGCACCTGCATTCAGTGTCATGCTGCTTACTTCAATGCTCACAGCCATAGCCATGCTGCAACGGTCGCGGTCAATATTGCCTCAAGTCCGAAGACCGCTAACTGTGTGATTTGCCATAGCGCTACCATCTCACCGTTTACTGTCGGTGGAGACGTGCATTCGATAGGTGGCTGCCAGACCTGTCATGCGCCTGCCACCGGCGCCCGTATCGGTTCGGCCTTGAACGGCACCGGCGAATGTAAGAACTGTCATACTGTGTACTTTGCGGGTCATGATCATGGGTTAGCCGGTGGCACAATTAACCATACGGTGGATGTTAATCCGGTAACCGATCTTGGTCAGGCTAATGGCCAGCCTTGCTCTAACTGTCATCATGCCGGGAACTGGCCAAATGTGATGCAGACCCATCTCAATAATTGCGGGACCTGCCATAATGCCACCAGAGATATCAACCCGACATACGCTACCGGGACCACTATCCCTGATGTGATCACCTTTGGCGCTAATCCTACCAACTGTCTTAACTGTCATGCCGATAAGGATGCGCCGAACCAGCACATGAACCATGTCACTCCCGGATATGTTACCGTTGCCGCCGGCTGCGTTACCAGTGTCTGTCATGAGGGCGGCAGTATCGATCCGGTGGCCCAGACCCATCTTGGTCACTGTTATGATTGCCACACTGCCCCGGATACCGGGGACTACACCTTGAAGCCAACCAGTCTTGCCTTTGGTCATGGGCCTCTGGATCCAGGATTTGGTAATCCGAACACCTGCATCAGCTGTCATGATGCTAATTTTACATCAATACACAACGCGATTGCTCCAATCCATAACGTCGGCTCAAACACTGGTTGTGCCGACTGTCATGGCGATCTCAGCACCTGGATGGCGATCCAAGCCCTGCACGATGTGCCAGCCAGCGGCGGGGCCTGCGCCACCTGTCATAGCAGTGTCCGATCTCAGGTTGTTGTCGCCATTAACGATGGCAATGCCGATTCCTGTGCCGAGTGTCATGCCCCTCACTCAATGACTCACAATGTTACGGCAGACACCGGTTGCGACAGTTGTCATGGTCAGCTTGCCACCTGGTCCGGTATTGAGATTGCACATCTGGTTGATGATAATACTTGCAACACCTGCCATACCAGTGTCAGGGGTGATGTCATAGCTGCTATCAGCGACGGTAACCCTGACACCTGCGCCGAGTGTCATCCGGTGGGTCATGACTTGGCCGTCAATCATGCATCAATCAGTATTACCGGGACCTGCAACACCTGTCATGGCCCGCTGGCGGATATGGTCGATATCGATTCTCTGCACACTATTGCAGGTTCAGGCCTTGATTCCTGTAACACCTGTCACACCGCGACCCGAGAGACCGGTATCGGCACCGGTATTACCATCGCCAATGTCATTGATACTCCTGGTGCCAAGGAGTGCGTTACCTGTCATGTGGAAAAGGCATTCGGTCATCCGGGCGGCGGCAATCATGCTACTATCAAGCATTCGCCCCAGTGTCTGGTCTGCCACACCGGCACCAACATCGTTTCCGAGATCCACAATGGCAGCTGCACGCACTGTCATGACGGCGCTCCGCCAACTCTGAAGATCGGGATTACCGGTGGTGATTGTATGCATTGTCATGGCATCCACCATGACGCAACCCATGTCAGTTTTGTTGGCACGCCATCGTGTAACCCGTGTCATCCAAATGCCAACTATACTCAAATTGCCGCAGTTCACTCTAATGACTGCTCTGTCTGTCATAAGAGTGACAATCCGGCAGTTATTACCGCTATCGCCAATGGTCTCCTTGGTCAGCAGCAGAATTGCACCAGTTGTCATGTCTATGAGCATCACACTAACTCTCATGCCCAGAAAGGTGACTGTGCTTATTGTCATGCCGATCCTCGTCCGAGTTGGGAGGGCACTTACAACGTATCGATGCCTAACCCGCTTCCTTATCAGATGAGTTGCCGTGAGTGTCATGTCGAGCAGACTGGCACCGGCTTGGTGGTTTATAAGAACTCTTATTTTACTAATGTCGTGAATCCGCTGAATGCGACCATCACCTTCCCCAACGGGGTGCAATCGATCAATATCAATGGGGCGGCAACAGTGAGCAAGACTATTGTCGCTTCTCACACCATCACCAGCGGTGAGAAGATCAATGTCTACAATTATGGCAGTTGTCTCTCTTGTCATAGCGTCCGTCAGGTCCGTCATGCTAAGCCGCAGGTCACTGAATACCCGACCCCGGATCCGATGAACGTGACCACCTTCCCCTATGACACCTTGCGTAACGCACCGGGTCGTAATATCTTCAATGATTTCAAAAACGATTTCAGGAAGCCACAGGATTGGTTGCGCTACCTCACACGGTCTACCGATTCCTACAACCGTGGTCGTTTCTTTATGCGTAACGTCAGCCGGGGAACTCAGCCCTGGAACTGGGGCTCAGTCGCTCACCTGAACGTCAGTGTCCCTTGTGTCGATCCGGTTAATGACCCTGAAAATCAGTGTGCGCCGAACGGCAGCTTCAGTGTGCCATACTTCAGTAATATCGCCACTCCAGGACCATTCCCTGAAAAACTGCATTTTGTGCGTACCGTTTGGAACGAGGCTGGCAACAACGAATTGACTGTTTACGTAACTAACCAGTATTTGCAGAACGCGACCATGACCCTGACCTATGGTACGCAAATTGTTGATCAGCCGATGAACTGGAATGGCGTGGTCAAGCGTTGGGAGCTGACTGTGCCATCCCTGACGTATCTGGAGACGGTATCGGTTACTTCAACTGTGGCTGGCGGCGGTACGGTGAGTAAGAGTCATTACGTATCCGATATGAGTCGAGAGATCGTGGTGGGCTCAGTGAATCATTATTATGTCAAGTTCGAGTCAACCGAATGCGCGCCGTGTCACAGTGAGGATATGGTGATTGAACATGTCACCCACTATGGTCTTAGTTGTGGAACTTGTCATGACAGTACGGACCAGACCATTATTGACACCATTGCCACAGGTACGGCTGAGATAAATGTGTTTTGTTCCAATTGCCATGGAACACAGAATGAGGCGTTGCATCGCGTTCAGCACGATGCCTCCGTCTTGTTTGATGATCTTGGGCAGCAGTGCGATAGTTGTCATGAAATCAACAACGTCAGTGATCATGTGGATGACCGGGGTATGACCTGCGATACCTGTCATGCAGACTCGCGCTTTATCTCGATTATCAACAGTGGCCAGCAGGGAACTGAAATATTCTGTTCAACCTGTCACAATGCATCCTTTGCCTCGACGGATGAGCCGCCAAAGCCAGCCACCATGGCAATTGTTCCCGGTCATTGGGTCGCACCGGATCATTCGGGCTTGGGTTTTGTGCTCATGCAGTCACCATGCAACTCATGTCATGACCCCGCTGGAACCAGCGACACGGTAGCCGATGTCCATAATAATAAGTGCGGTCTCTGTCATGTGGCGCCTCCTGTTCTTAGAATCGGCCTGCCGGCAACTGGTGGAATGTGCCGCGACTGTCATACAGACACCTCATTCCATCACAAGACCCAGCAGTCCCAAGCAGGTGACTGTACTTACTGTCATGCGGCACGTGGACTTGGTTCCTATGCTCCGAAACAGATGGCCTGCAAGGGGTGTCATATCAACTCCACCGGCACCGAGCTTGAGATCAAGAAATTTGACCTTAGCCTGGCCACCGGGATTCGGCCAACAAGCATGGAGTCTGGTTTGACGC
The DNA here is from genome assembly GCA_013792005.1 of Desulfobulbaceae bacterium. Taxonomy (NCBI): domain Bacteria; kingdom Pseudomonadati; phylum Thermodesulfobacteriota; class Desulfobulbia; order Desulfobulbales; family Desulfobulbaceae; species Desulfobulbaceae bacterium. The sequence continues at coordinate 4,498 of VMSU01000173.1, read as the reverse complement.
ATAATATTCCCAATATAAGCGCGACTCAGACCCCGATCCAAATCTTTGATTATCGCTCATGTTTCGCCTGTCATTCCGGCATGAATCCGGCCTTCCCGACGGCTCCGATAGTGAAGCCGTTCCACGGGTTCCCTGGTGATAATGCCAAGGGGGCGGGTGCTCCCATCCTTAACACCTCAATGATCAATGATGTCGGCAGTAATTCTGATGTTGCCAACATGCTGCCACGGGTGGCACTCTATTATCATCCGGGCATCGAGACCTTCCGTCGCTTTGGGGATTATTTTGCGTCACGTACCGGCGCCAATAACTATCGCCGCTACTATTCCACCAGTGATTATTTTGGGCGGACGACATTGCCATCATTGAATACGGATACCGGCCTAACCTCCAAGGCCATGGCTATGAAGACCGCAGGGCAGCTGTTCTCGGGTGAAGAGATTATCATCTGGCGTAAAACTGCCACTCCAACCTATGGCACTGCTTATCGGACTCCTGCCACCGGCTTTGCGGATCGGATGCTGGCGCCAGTTTCGTACAACCTCTTTGGCGCTGCGGATGGTCCTTATACTTCGGTGCCGTACTTTAATATATCCCTGCCCCAGCCCGGACCTTACGGCGAGAAGATTGCGGTTACCAAGGCCGACTGGAATCCGGTCACTAAGGTGTTAACCGTATGGGCGATCAACGATGGTCTTGAGGCGGTTCAGGTCTATGTCGGTGGCACGCCGATGACATGGTCAACAGGGAAGGGCCGTTGGGAGTATGAGGTAAGCCAGCTTACGTATATTCCGACGCTGGAGCTGAGCTCAAATTCCCAACCGGTGCCAGGTCACAAGACTGTCACGGTCAAGAACACCAAGGACCATTTGGTGGTGCTGAAGGCGGAATGGAACCCGAGCAGTGTCGGGTCCGAGTTCTATGTCGAGGTTCAGAACACGACCAGTACCGTGTTGTGGGCGGATTATGCCACTAACTATAATGTCCCCTTCAGTAATATGGGAGGCAATAAATGGTCGCTGATCGCTCCTGCTGCAAACTTCCCGTATCAGGTGCGGGTTCATTCCAATAACTATGGCGATGTTACAGCCTTGGTGAAGGATATCACTCCTTCCTGGCCGCCGCCGAAGAAAGGAACCATTACCCAAGGCACCAGGACCTCATCTTGGGATCTCTCAAGAAGCCCGGACAGATTGCGAGTCTATGTCCAGGTGGGCACTGATGGCCGAATGCCCAAGATGCGGCTCAATGGTTCCGGGACCTATGTTGACTACCCGTGTACTTGGAGTTCTCCGAATTATCTATGCCAGGTAAGTGACAATGCCCTGGTTGGGGCAGGTTATGATCCGTATGTGGTGATCTATACCGGCGCCTCTCCTGGAGAAGGCTCGGTGCTGAGTTACAAGATTAATAATTGGGGCGTAACTCAGAGTCCGTTGCTGCCAATGACCAATATTCCTCCGACAGCAGTTGATGATCACTATAGCCTGCCCATGGGCACTATCGGCGCCCAGATGTTTGATGTCCTGGTCAATGATAGTGATCCCGATCTTGGCACCGTGAGTATTTACAGGGTGGGTGCGCCTTCCAACGGTGGCACGGCCACCATTGTCGGCAATACTATCAGTTATGCTCCGGCGATTGGTTACAAAGGTGTTGAACGGTTCACCTATACCATCAGCGATGGCGCTGATACCGCGACCGCATTAATTACCGTCTATAATGACGATGGCATTGATGATCCGCCGGTGGCTGTTAACGACAAGGTATCCGGTATTCTCAAGGGGAGCACAGGCAATATTATCGATGTGCTGGCCAATGATTACGATCATGATTTTGGTGATACGATCACTATCATCTCCGTTACCCCGGCATCGTCAGACGGGACGGTCGAGATTGTCGAAGGCGGACAGAGCTTGGTCTTGAGCTATAGTCCGCAAAGCCTCTTCACGGGCCTTGAGGTGTTTACATACACCATCCGGGATGCCGCTGGCCAAACTGCTACAGCTACGGTGACAGCGACTGTGGTTCTCGGTCCGGTAGACCACACCACCTTTGTCGTCGGTAATGGGAACTGCATCATCTGCCACGATGGCAGCGCCGGTACCAGTACGACCACGCCTGTCGATCCTAATGATAATTTGATTCATGATGCCTGCGCCACCTGTCATGAGCCTGATGGCACCTTGCTGAGCGTGGCAGCGGCGAATGATCCGGCCACGGCGGCTGATGTAGTGGCGATGGATTCTGCTGGGGATTGCACTGGTTGTCACGGTCAGTACTTCAGTAACCACAAAGCCATAAGTCACGTTACGCGGGTTGCTGGCGAGTCCTCCTGTAATAACTGCCACTCGGAAACGGCAGGCTCCGTCAATGGCGTCCCCAGCGACCCGGCAGATAATAGAAAGCATGACAGCTGTTTTGCCTGCCATGCACCAAACGGTCTGCTGCGTACTTCAACCATCACTCCGGTGGCTGAACTGAATGGCTGGAGCAATGTACATTCTTCAGCCCCCGGTACGATCAGTGGCGCTACTGGCGCCACTATTCCTGCCTTTACGGTTGGTACAGGCAGTGATCGTATATTTATGGTGGCGGTAGCCATGGAGACCTCGAGCAATGCAACTCCTACAGTGAGCGCTACTTATGATGGCATAGGATTGCAACAAATTGACGTAACAACGGTTGCGAATCGTGAGCATGTGTGGATGGGCTATCTGAAAGAGTCTGAACTTGTGACTTTGGGTTCTGGCGATAAACAATTGACCGTTACTTGGAGTATCTCAACCGGGACTGTTACCGGTCTCCATGTCAAATGGGGGGCATACGCCGGTGTTGATCAGACGACCCCGATTAATAGCAGCGCGGCCAATAACAATGGGTCAACAAGCATCACCTTTGGCTCAACCATAACCTATAAAGCTTACGGGCGAACAGTGTATGTGGCTGCCAATGGAGGCGCTCTTGCTGGTCAGACTGTTAATAATGCTGATTTCGGAGTAAGCTCGGCGCTTGAGCAAACCAGCGCTCATAGCAGTATGACCGTTCAGACCGGAACTTCTACGGTGGATGGAAGCTACGCAAGCACCACCACGGTCGCCTTTGCCGGAACTACATCAAGTCGTTCCGGGCTAGTGGTGGCGGCCTTGAATCCGGTTTCAAATCAGCTACTGCCGGCCAATGTGGTAGCAATCATAGCTGGTGATTGTCTCACTTGTCACGGCAGTTACTTTACCAACCACAAGAATGTAAACCATGTTACTCTGGTTGGTGATGCCGCAGCCTGTGCCGGCTGCCATCCCGGGACCAAGGGCAGCGCGACTACTGTACCAGTCTCTCAGGGGGACAATAAAGTCCATGATACCTGTTCTACATGCCATGAAATTAACGGTGATTTGAGAGCGGCCTATGGTCGGGCTCAGGCTATGCCCAACGGCGGTGACGGCGGCAATAACGGCGGCGGTACCTGTGATGCTTGTCACACCTTGGGCTTTGTCGGTTCCCATCCAGGATCTGATCATAGTATCAAGGTTTCAGCCTATGCTAATTGTGTTACCTGTCACACCGCAGTTGGAGCCACGGTAGATCCGGCCGATCCAAAGGTTCATGATTCATGTAATGCTTGCCATGATGCCGTGACCGGTGTCTTGATCGGTTCGGCCACTGGCAATAGTGGTGGCGGTAATTGCTCGGTCTGTCACGGCGAGTACTTTGTCAGCCATACTCATGCTCATACAGTGTTGCAGGCAGCCACGGATAAGGCGCAAGCAACGCCAGGTTCTTTGTGCAGCGCTTGCCATATCCCGAGCCCTTCAGGTCTTACCACCTGGGCCTCGGTCTATGCCGAACATCTGGGCGATTGCGGCACATGTCACAGCAGCGCCCGTCAAGATGTGAAGAATGCAATTACTGCCAAGGCCAATCCGACTGATTGTCTTGTCTGTCATGCTACTAAACAGACTCCGGCTACTCACGGCGGGCATTCTGTCAGTCATTTTGCAAACCATGCGAGCTGTAGCGGGTGTCATAACGATGGCGGACTGGGCGTGGTCGTTGGTATCCATAAGAATAGTTGCACCATGTGTCATACCTCTGCCTCCGGTGGCACAGGCACCGCCAAGGTCGGCGCCAATGGCGATGGCAATGCTATCCTCGGTATCGGCGCAGCCCCGTACACCGGCGTTACCTGTCTGACCTGTCATAATGTCGCTGATCCCGATGTGACTCCTGCCTCTATCGGTGGCATCCATCACAACAACACCGGCAGCATCGTTTACAATGTTAACAACTGCAACGCCTGCCACGCTAATTCCGATCATGTGAATCTGGTCAAGGATACCCCTGGCAACTGCAACGGTTGTCACACCCTGACTGCCGCCCTCACTGGCAAGCCTGCTCCGGTAAGTACGGGTGATCCGAAGGTTCACGACGCCTGTACCACTTGCCATCTGATCGTTGCTAGCCCTGCCTATAACGGCACGTTGGTAATCGCCCCCGG
>VMSU01000172.1 GCA_013792005.1 Desulfobulbaceae bacterium | reverse complement strand
CCCAGAAAATCAAACTGCATAACAGGATAGTCTCCTTTGCGATCCTCATCTTTGCAATAAACTATTTTTGTCTTTTCAGGGTGTAGCTCCAACCCACATTCACCAAACCTTAACTCCAAATCAGCTTTCAACTGCTTGGCTTGTGATTCAGTTCTGCAGTGGCAAACAGCATCGTCGGCATAACGCTCAAAAGGCACATGCGAATAGTTTCGTTGCATCCAATGATCGAAGACATAATGCAAAAATAAATTTGCCAACAATGGACTAACCACTCCTCCTTGCGGAGTTCCTTTTTCAGGATAAACAAGTGATCCATCAAGCATTGCGATCGGAGCCTTAAGCCACCGCTCAACATACAAAAGTACCCAGCGACAATCTGTGTGCTTTACTACTGCTCTCATCAAAAGTTCATGACTAATATTGTCGAAAAATCCTTTGACGTCGAGATCTAGCACCCAGTTATATCGCCAGCATCTTTTGCGTGCTTCCCCCACTGCATCCAGGGCTGATTTGTTTGGTCGATAACCATACGAATCTGGATGAAAATACGGCTCCAGCAGCGGTTCAAGATACTGTTTCACAACCATCTGGGCAACACGATCTGCCACAGTTGGTATGCCTAGGGGTCTCATTCGGCCATCCCCTTTTGGTATCTCTACACGCTTAACTGGTGGAGGAAAATAACTGCCGGAAGACATCCGGTTCCATATTCTGTAAAGGTTATTGGCAATATCCCCTTCAAAATCAACTATGGACTGATTATCTATTCCAGCACTACCACGGTTTGCTTTTACGCACTTGTACGCTTCCCAAACTTGACGCTTTGAGATAATAAACGACTTTACTTTTTCCAACAGAATCCTTCCCTGTTCGGGTTGTTCTTATGTTAAAAGTTGAACGACGCAACCCCTTCGCTCCAGCCCCATTACAGAACCTTCATCACTACTACGAGTTGCTCCGCCCCTGTGCTCCGCATCGGTACTCTGGTCCTTGTGGTGCTTCCACTTGAATTTCTCCCTTAGCATCGGAACGACAGGTTCCCATGTTCCATAAGAAAGCCTAAGATACGTTCATGCCACCTTTATGCCGGACACCATCCAAGCAGTAACCAGATTCCCCTTGGACTCATCATGGGACAGTGGTGCAACCCCATTTTTGATGTCACCATACATGCTTTCGACACGTCATCAGCGGTTCGCTTGCGCTCATCTCCATATCTCATACCTGACAAGATCTTGTCCTGCCTTTTCCGTGACGCTCACCACCTTGACTCTTTATCAACGCAGCTCACGGTGGTTTGACAACTACTTCTGGAAGTCGTCACCAGAGGGCCTTCCTCCATCTTTCCTACAGTTGCGAGCAAAACTTCTTGCTCTCATGGCACACCACCACCTGGCATGCGGGTCCGCACCAGGCGGTTCCTAAAGAGCGACGAGCCGTAGCTGGTCATTTCCAATCCCAGTTCTTTGAAAAGATGGCAGTAACTGTGATTATCTTGGGGAGCTGAATCCTATGACGCGCCTGCGATTTCGCTCACCCGGTCGGGTTCAACGCGATGCAGAGCTCATAGGGGATGACATCCCTCTCTTTAAGTTCGGCCCTTCGACAGGGTAAGTCTTCCCGGCTATCTTTGTCGGGCTTGTTCCCAATCACCACACCGCCATGAATGGTGGCTTCCTTGTCTACTATGGCTTATGCTGACTTCTGCCCCATCACGACTACCGTTACCGGCAGCCGCGCTTTTCTTGACGAAACGCAATGTGGAGCAGATCTCCCCGGATAAGAACGTGAACTGTGACTATGCAACCGCGACATTTACCGTATCTCCTGAATCCGGGGCTTTGTTATGTTGTGCTAACTTGCCCAGAGACTCGGCCTTGTATGTCCTTTCTGTTCGTCGGCTCACAGCTTTGCACTCCGGCTTCCTTCGGACCCACCCTCGCGGGAACGCCCTTGCCTTCGGCTAGTATTTATGTTCCTGTCATCACGACAGTAACGGATTCACCATACAGGGGACTTTCACCCCATAAGTTCACGCCCGTGCCGGGCGTACACAATTGGGTCAACCTGACCGCCGGGAGCAGCGTTCTCTGAATCGAGTTCAGTGGCGGCGGCAGGTTACCCTTGGCGTTAGCTTGTATATCAACCCCTGTGGTGACGACACGTATGGAACAATATCTCGGTAGCAGCGAATACATTGATTGGAAGCAGCCTTTGGTGGCGGCAAAAGCAGCAGAGCTTGCTGACGGCGCCAATTCTGATGAGGCAGTGGTAAGACGATGCTTCGAGTTCGTCCGCGATTCAATCCAGCACAGTTGGGATTATCGGAAAAACCCAGTCACCTGCAAAGCCTCTGAAGTATTAATTCACGGTACCGGCTACTGTTACGCCAAGAGCCATTTGTTGGCAGCGCTCTTAAGGGCCAATTCCATTCCTGCTGGGCTGTGCTACCAAAGGCTGGCGGTTGGAACCGAAGGCCCTCCGTTCAGCCTGCACGGCTTAAATGCAGTACACCTCAAGAATCATGGTTGGTATCGTATCGATGCCCGAGGTAACAAGCCGGGTGTGGCCGCAGAATTTAGCCCGCCGACAGAAAGGCTTGCCTTCCCAATTATTGCGGCTTCGGAAAGAGATTTCCCAGAAATTTGGGCGGAGCCACTTCCGCTGGTGGTAAAGGCGTTGACCTTGAACAAGACAGTAGAGCAGGTCTTTGAGAATTTGCCAGACATTGAGGTAATACAAGCTAACGCGTTCAACACGGACGCGCCTAAGCGGCGCGCCGGTTAGCGCTCAAGGAATACAATAGGCGACATACAAATGAATGTCAGAACAGATATTAAAGAAATAAATGAAATCCCTAATATTGGTCCTGCAATGACCAGAGATCTTGCTCTGTTAAACATTTTTACGCCGTCTGAGTTGATTGGTAAAGACCCGTACAAAATGTATGATAAATTATGTCAAACAACAGGTACAAAACACGATCCTTGCGTAATTGATATATTCATTTCTGCTGTAAGGTTTATGGAAGGAGAGCCTTCCAGAAAATGGTGGTATTACACATCTGAAAGGAAGACAAAACTATCACAAGAAAGGAGTCGCAAGTAATGATAGCCTATTGTGGAATGGATTGCTCAAAATGCGAAGGGTTTATAGCTACTCAAGAAAATGACAATTTAAAACGTGCTGAGGTAGCAGCAAAATGGTCAGCTCAACACAACGCCGATATTAAACCGGAACAAATCAATTGTACGGGCTGTAAATCTGATGGGATTAAATTTTTCTTCACAGAACATGTGTGCGAAATCAGAAAATGCAATATTGAAAAGAACACTCCACATTGTGCAGCTTGCAGCATGTATAAATGTGAGAAATTAGAAAACTTCATTCAACTGGCACCTCAAATAGGCACTGCTTTAGAGGCATTGCGGTAAAAGGAAAAATACTAAATATCAAAAAAGCGCTAACAAAAAGGTCGAGCTGACCGGGGGAAGCTCGGCGGCGCTATGCGGCAAGTTTGGGCGGCCCGGTCAGCTCACCTTTGGCGTTATGTATGAGGAGTCATCAGTAGTGAAGCCAGTAGTAGTACAGGAAGAAACGACAGGATGCGGAATTGCATCTGTAGCGAATATCCTGGGTAAAACCTACTCGGATACGAAAAAAATAGCGAACGGAATGGGTATCTGCGCCTCAGACAAGGCGCTTTGGTCTGATACTCAATATGTAAGACGAATGCTCAAAGCTCTTGACGTCGATACTTCCCATGATGAAATTCCATTTTCATCATGGGATGCATTGCCTGATCTTGCTCTGCTATCAATTAAGCATCATCAAGAAAATGGTAAGAATTTTTGGCACTGGGTTGTTTTCAAAAGAGTAGATGGCCAATCTTTTGTTTTTGACTCGGCCAGTTATCTGTCATCAAACCTCAGAACAGACTTCGATAATATGCAGCCAAAGTGGTATATCGAGGTGAAATGCATAACGAATATGAACCAGTGGAATCAATTAGCAGACATCTTCGGCTGCAAGTGGGAGGAAGACTCAATTCCTGAGTGTGCCGCAGATAATATCTGTATCGCATGGCCCTCAATCATTGAGTGTATTGAGCAAAAGAGCGACACGTTAATAAATGGAAACGCTTTAGATTTTGGGTGTGGTGGCGGCCTATTTTGCCAAAAATTGCACCAAATGGGTTATTGCGTAACAGGGTATGATGAATCGGAAGAACTTATCGAAAAGGCACAAATTAACACTCCACAAGAAGTAACCATAACAAACTCAAACATTGTTGCGGCACAGAAAGGCCAGTACAACCTGATAACTTCCATAATGGTCTTTCAGTTCATTCGAGACATCGAATCAACTATAAAAACCATTGTATCACTCGCAAAGCCAAATGCTCTTATTGTCTATGCTGTTTTCAATCCAGAATTTGTTGAAAATAACTTAAATGGTTCAACTTTCACCGGCTTACGGGATGAAAAGACGAGATACATGGAACTAAAAAAAGGAGTAGTGATACCATTCTACAATCGTACTTCGACTGAATATGGCTCTTTATTTGCAAAATTTGGGTACAAAGAAATATATCGTGACCTTCCGGTATTTACAGATATTTTTTTAAGTCAATACCAAATGCCTTTTTCAACTAAATACCCTGAGTACCTGATTCAAGGATTTAGAAAAGGGAACACATAACGAAAGAGTCAACTTGACCGCGTGAAGCTGCCCGTTTTTTGTTGGGTCCTCAGTGGTGCGATCAAGTTACCCTTGGCGTTTTGTCCTATCAAATCAAATCGGACGAATCTATGACAAGGGAAGTAGAAGCAATTGAAACTGAGTGGGATGGCACACGCTATCGATCAAGGACGGAAGCGCGATTTTCTTATCTTGTCTTGGGTTGAACTTTGAATACGAAAAACGGGTGATTGAGCTCACAAACGGGAAGAAGTATCTCCCTGATTTTTTCATTCATGAATTGGATGCCTACCTTACGGTTAAGCCATCCAATGAAACCATCGTCACGGAGGAATGTAAAAAGGCCCGAACCTTGGCCAAAGACCTACAAGGTAAACCTGTGATGGCTGTCGTTGGGCCTAATGAGTAAAACAGAGAGCAGAGGTCTGTAAGAGGATCAATCATTGCCAATAGTACTAAATGCGTTCCCACTAAAAGTACCGGACCTGGAGCTTGAAGCCTGCAAGATTCCTTATGATAAGGACACGCTGAACAGCCTTCGGACGCAACACAGATCGACGCATGCTTTTCGCCGACAAGGTGAGCATATCCTGATCTTTTCAAATGACGGCATATTCCCTTTATCAGGCGACGCTCACATAATTGCTCTCATGGATAATTTCGGCATTTTCTCATTTCTTGTTAAGGATGGTGTGACGCGACATCTTTCGGGACTTGGTCGAACCCCTCTCGGCTTTAACCCTATCGAACTGATCAGCAGTAAGCCAGAGGACAATCTTCTTGCCCCGATTCTCGGCGGTTCGTATCCCTTTCAAGTCTGCGCCAAGTACACCATAGACACGCGTTTTATTCAGGGGCAACCGTGCCTGATCATTGATTGCACAACGCGCAGGGTGCCTAAGGAGACGTGCCTTTTCTTCCTTAGCGTCGGGTTTGATCTCATGGGCCGCTATGTCGTTACCGAGAAAGGGGATGGATACAGAAAGCTTCTGGGTTCGGTGAGCTCGATCAAGGGCGAAACGCTGCATGTTACGCGGCCTGACGGACACAGCGAGCAGATCGACGCCAAGGACGCCTATCTGGAAGGGAGCCGCGAAAACTTCGACGACTACATTTTTCATACGCACGGCGCGCAGAAAGACGCAGTCGTTGAACGTATCCGCCAATCTGTATCGTCGTTCAATGGCGGCGAGAACAAGAAAGCCCGCATTGAGACATTAAAGAAATACTTCCAGTCAAAGACCATCTCGTTGATTGACGGAACCCGCATCGAGATCGAGGACGCGCAGGACATCCAGCGTCAGTGTGAGCAAATGCAGAAGCCGGTTTTCGTATTCAATGACAACGGCGAGGCCGATTGGGTTGAAAAGGGCCTGACTCAGTACGGCCCTTATACAAAGCGCACGTTTGACCGGAACGATCCTTCAATCTGCGTAATCTGCGCCCAGCACGACAAGGGGCGGGTGGAGCAGTTCGTTCGCAAGTTCCTGAAAGGGATTTCCTCAAGCAAGTATTTCAGGAGTGGCATTGAGGGCAAGTTCTCTCTTGGAACCAGCCGCATCGAGGTTTTTACGACGACGGCGGACAGCGTGGAGGCATACAAGAGCGCCATCGAAACGGCGCTCCGAAAGAAGGTGGACGATGGAGGCCGTTGGGATTTGGCGCTCGTTCAGGTTCGGCAGTCCTTCAAGAAGCTAAAGGTCACAGATAATCCCTACTATCTCGGAAAGAGCCTGTTCTTCCTGCATCAAGTCCCCGTTCAGGACTTCACGATCGAGTTACTAAGTCAATCAGACTACTCACTTGGCTACTCCCTCAACAATATGGCGCTGGCCTGCTACGCGAAAATGGGCGGTGTGCCCTGGCTACTCAAATCTTCGCCGACTCTTTCTCATGAACTGGTGATCGGCATCGGTAGCGCGAATATCGGACAGGGGCGCGGCGCCGACAATCAGCGCATCATGGGTATTACTACCATATTCTCCGGGGATGGCAGCTACATTGTCTCGAATACGTCGAAGGCGGTCGTTCCGGAAGCCTATTGCGAGGCATTGACGGCGGTTCTCGGGGAGACGATCGAGAAGATTCAGAAACGTATGAACTGGCAGAAAGGCGACACGATCCGCCTGATCTTTCATGCGCAGGTGAAGAAGTTCAACAAAGAGGAGATCGAGGCCGTCCGTGCCGTCGTCGACAAATACCGAGGATATCAGGTCGAGTATGCATTTCTGAAGATCTCGGAAGATCACGGGCTGCATATGTTCGACTCAGCGACTGCCGGGGTACAAAAAGGACGATTGGCGCCGCTTCGCGGAAAGACATTTAAGCTCTCCAAACATGAAATGCTTGTCTACCTGATCGGCCAGCGCGAGTTGCGGCAGGATTCTGACGGGCATCCTCGCAGCGTGATCCTGGATGTCCATAAGGACTCGACCTTCAAGGATATCAAGTATCTAAGTGCACAGATCTACAACTTCGCGTCCCATTCGTGGCGTAGTTACTTCCCGAATCCCATGCCGGTCACGATCAGTTACTCCGATCTGATCGCCAGGAATCTCGGATGGTTGAACCAGCTTCCCGGCTGGAACGACTCGGTCATGATCGGGAAGATAGGCCAATCCCAATGGTTTCTATAGAGAAGGAGAACGCGTACCAGTTGCGCGACCACCATGTATCACATGGTGGTCGAGAGTGTGCACACCGATCCCTTCAAATACTCCTTTCTGTATTTTCTGGGATTGTCGAAAGAGGGTATTCCTACTTTCGAGTTTTTAACGCTTGCCTTGTACCAGCGCTGCGCGATTTCTGGTTTGGGTATTCTGGAAGAAACCGTCTCCAGGCGGGAGGTCTCCCGCCTTCTCGGGCAGGCCGCCAAAATCGACTCTACACCCCGCCCCTGGGTATCCGACATGTTCGGCGTGATGGCCGTAAAGTGGCTGATCGAGCAGATGAATGACGACTGCATCTCTCGAGAATTTGAGCACTGGATTTCGGGATTTCTGGCTTTGCAGATCAGCGGCAACCACCTCAATCTCTTCGAGAAGGATGTTGCGGTTTATATCAGTGGCGCTGAGTCTGCTGTCTATGCGAGCGCCTGCGTCCCGCTCTTTCTTCACTACCGAAAGATACGGCGGATCGACGACCATCAGTATCGGATATTCCTGATCAGCCGCTTCATGCATGAATTCCGAGACCAGGTACGAGGAGATGCTTCGGTGGCTCTGTTGAGTGTAATGGTCTATGTCTTTGATCAGGTCAATCAGGATGTCGCGATCGTGCCGCCGAAGGGTTGGAGCCTCGACGATCTTCTCGGGTTCTTGGAGCATATTCCCGTTGGCCTCAAACGTTGGACGTGGGAAGCCTCAGGGCGTACGAAGGGTGCCGAACCCGTCAAGTGGCGCGTGGAAAACGAATACCACGTGCAGAACCTTCTTTATGTGCTGCTTGCTCCGGTCTTTAACGACATTGCGGACGAAGTGTATCTGCAACCTGTCGGACAGAAGACGCCGCGTGTAGATCTATATTTGCCGTCCCTGCATACGATTATCGAAGTTAAGTACAGAAAGGATGCAAAAAAGTCCTTTCAGTCTCTCATCGGTGAAATCGCCGAGGATGCATCCCTATATCGTGCCGATGCTAAACACAAGGATGTGCGGATCGTCAGCTTCCTTTGGGACTGCACGCGCGCGACGCAAGAACATGCAAAGTTCAAAGAGGGTGTCCTAAAAATTGATGGTATAAATGGGTGTGTCGTAATTAGCGCTCCATCAACAATGTATGAGGCCCAACAAGGAGCTCCAGGTGACGCCCAAAATAGGCGCGACTAAGCTTTATTGATATGTGGTGCGAAAAGACATAAGGAAAGTCGTTATGGCCAGAATTGGCATACTTACATGCTCAAACGCAACACAGGATTTGGGGTGCTCTTCAGTCAGTTGTCTTGCTGATTTCAGGAAACGCAGAGGCACATTTGCAGAATACCCAGAAAATGAAAAACTTACATTGGTTGGCATTATAAACTGTCCGGGTTGCCCCACTCTGACAGGCTCAGATAAACTTCTGACAAGGGTAAAATCATTAACTGAGTTCAGGGTTGACACAATTCATTTTACATACTGCATGAAAGCTTTGTGTCCATTCAAGAAAAAATACAAAAAAGCCCTAGAAGAAACGTTCCCCGGCATTAAAATAGTCATCGGTACCCATGAAGAACATGTAACGCCAGATGAGTATCGCAAGAGAGTTAAGAAGCTGTTTTGCCAGGATAATAAATCGATGGTCGATGTTATTCTGGATCGAGATTAATAATGATAAATAGCGGAAAAAATGGATAAAGAATTCTTTCCAGAAATAATTTCAAAACTACCCCCGGCCGACATTCCAATCAATGGCCTTTCTTCACATATCTTGCAGGGATCTGATCAACAAATATTATTCATGGAATTTGAATATGACATTGAAATCCCAGAGCATTCCCATGAAGCTCAGTGGGGAGCAGTGCTATCAGGGGAAATTGAACTCACAATTGATGGACAAACCAGGAATTTCAAAAAAGGTGATACGTATTTCATTCCTGCCACCACAACGCACAGCGCTAAGATAAAAGCGGGTTACAAAGATATTACACTGTTTAACCAGAAAGACAGATACAAGAAAAAGTGAAATTAAGATTACATAACTGACCATCTAGTCATGATTTCAATAGGAAGCACTGGCCCACTGGCAATTCCACCCAACTCGTCGTATAATCTGGTGATTTCAGGGATTGTACCGTCTTCCATGTCTTGGTGAGTCCTGCTGTCGCTACTTGTATCGTTTGCTTACCCCATTTCTGGTTAAATCCGGTCGAATGCCCGCATTAGCTCAGGATTCTCTGTTTCAAAAGAATTAAACAAATTCATCTGCTGATGATGAACGGGCAAGATCTCAGTCAACATAACACCTGCTTTTTGTATTGGTAGCTGGGCTTAAAAATACACTCAAGGCATTGGAGAGCAGCTTTTACCATATGAGGGGTATCGGCACTTGGGGTAACCCCAAGAATTGGGGATCAGCCAGCAAACGCTTTACCGCCATGTGGCCCCCGATGGCAGCTTACGAGCCGACGGGGAAAAACTATTGGTTGCCAAGAATAAATAACATGTAATAACAAGTAGTTGTAATATTAAAAAGAGGTAAATTTGCACTTTTGGTGCGAATGTTGGGGTTACCCCATGTATCCGGTTTATTCCAATATTCGGTGAGCCAGCCATTGGCTCTCAAGGCGTAATCCAAATCTCCAAATTCTGGCGGGTAAGGAGGCCATCGTTTTATGGCGTCCATGTCATCAATGACAAGACTGCGAAGTTTAATCATCGACATGTCATGAGGGGTTAAAGCCAACCAATGTCTCACTGAGCAGCCGTTTCCTGCTTCCGGCAGTGCTCCAAAATTTTTCAGACAGCCACCCGGCAAAGGTAATGATAGAAAGGCTCTACGATTTCGAAACCATGCATTAAATTCGAGATCAATGTCTTGTCGATGCCGGTCCCTTTTTTTTGTTGATTGCTGACAAGGTAAAGATTTTTTCTGTTGTACCACTCCTGTAATTCCATAGGGGTGTCTGTTTTCAATGGGCGCTTGTATTCATCACCTTCAATTACGAAAATTCTCTGCTTTGCGTAGAAAGATATTGCTGAGAAGAATGCCCCTGGATGTAAATCAATACTTTTGCGGAAATTGTCCATAGTTTGGCGACTGGCGCTATAAAACCCCATTCCGTAACGATAAGAACTTGGCGAAATCTCAAAAAAATACGCGGGGTAATCCTTCCACTCTTTTTTCGGACGTTTGAAAGTAATCCAATGGCTTGTCTTGTAGGGAGATTTATCCTTGGAGAACCGAGTATCTCGATAAATTCTTGAAATTGTCCTGTTCAGCGCCGGGGTCACTTCAAAATCAGAATCAATACTCAACATGAACTGGCCTAGTTCCCCAACCAACGCCTGCAATGGTTTCAAGACATGGTCTTGATAATCCGACTTATGAAGATCAAACCATTGTTTGTGATTGTTATCCCGAAGATTTTCTAGAAAATGAAAAGTCTCGGATGAAAAGCCATCAAATTTTTCAATCATTTTGACACCCTGATACTGATTATGCAAATCAGGCATTTTCTGGATTAAGTGAGAATTGGTTGGCAACCGCCCATCATTTGGGGAACCGTTCGTACCCAACAACTATGGCACGGAGGTCGCCGGAGTCCTCATTCTCTCTCTGGCCCCCCCTGTTTCCTAAAGATTTTACTTCATTGCTGACACGTTGATACGACGAAAGGTCTCGAAACACCTGCCGTCGTCCTGTCTCGTCTCTTCTCTCATCCTTTGCACAACGAAAGTGTGGAATGCATCCTTATCCTGGGCGGGGATATGGGCAAGGAAAGGAACAAGGCTTGGCTGATCAATCCACCCAATCATCGTCTCCTCGTCGGGAAAATATCGGTCAGCATTCTCCCCCCAAACTCGTGCATTGTGCAGCCCCATTTTTTCAACCAGGGACAGATAGTCGTCAACAGCGGGCATATACCACGGCCATTCAAATTGAGAGAAGTGAGCGGCGAAGGCATCCAGCACCATGGCCTCCCGAATGACTTTGAAGAAATGTGAACAGTTGCCGTCACCCGCGAAGTTGAAGCGAAGATATCCCCCCGGACGAAGGGCATGATGGACGTTCTTAAGTAAACGACTGTGGTCCTTTACCCAATGGAGCGTCGCGTTCGAAATAACGACGTCAAACTCCTTGTTGAAAGCGAGAGTGTTGATGTCCTTCAAGAGGAATCGCACGTTCCTTGTGGCTTTCGGGAAAGCGGTGTCTATCATCCCCTGCGAGGCATCTATGCCAATGACCTCCCCTTCCGGAAGAAGTTCCGCCAACTGAACAGTGAGAGTGCCGTCTCCACACCCAAGATCAAGCACACGCTCAGTTCCCTTCAGCCCGAGTTCCCTGATGAGCTTTGCGCCCCATTCCTTTTGATGAGCGGAGGACTTTTCATATTTCTTGCCATCGAATTCGTGTGCCATGATCTTCCTGCAGAATGTTCAGGGTGAGAGGGAGGGGCTTGGAGGAGGTGGAGTCAAGCCCCGACGCGATAAGCCTACCCGCTTTAACTGCAAGGTAATACAACGGTGAAGGTAGTAAGTTGAATGTGAACGGGGGTTAGAAGACAATTTCTGCCACCATGAATGTGATCGCACACCCCGAGATAACCACACGGTCAGTTTTTACTTCACAGGTGATGTCGCCGCCACGCCGAGAAACCTGCTTCGCGTTCAGTATATTTTTGCCGAGCTTTTTGGCCCAGTAGGGAGCAAGCTCGCAATGTGCGGAGCCTGTGACCTGGTCTTCGGGGATACCAAATTTCGGGGCAAAAAAACGGCTGACAAAGTCAACATCCGTTCCGGGCGCGGTGACTATGACACCACGTAATTCAAGTTGGCTTAGCAAAGTGTGATCGGGCATGATGGCACGAACGGTTGTCTCACTATCGAACACGGCCAGGTAATCGTCAGCAGCCAATACCTCGATTGGGTGTTGCCCCAACCCTCTCCTCAAGTATTCGGGGATCGCACATGGAGTTGGCGGACATGCAGGAAAGTTCATTGCCAATTGCTTCCCCATTTTTTCCACGAACAGTTCACCGCTCCGTGTTTCAAAGGTTATGACCTGTTTTGAGTAGCCAAGATGTTCAAAAAGCACATGCGCTGTTGCCAGTGTTGCGTGGCCGCACAGGTCAACCTCCTTGATCGGGGTGAACCACCTCAGGTGGAAGCCTTTTTCTGAAGAAACGAAGAATGCCGTCTCGGAGAGATTGTTTTCCTCGGCAATCGCTTGGAGAAGCCAATCGTCCGGCCACGATGACAACGGAATTACGGCGGCAGGATTGCCACCAAAGACCTTATCTGTAAAGGCATCAACCTGATATTGCGCAAGTTTCAATGTTCCCTCGGATTCCAAAATGGGGAATTTGCTGTCACCTCTTTTAGCCTTTGAAAAAATGCCGATGCATAGTCAGGAGCAGAAGAGATGTATTTGCCATTCAACTTTGCACTGTGACGAGGAGTACTCATGATTGCCAAGATGTCCGCGAGAGGCAAAATGCCTGCCTCGGTTCCTTGCTGAAAAGCCGACCAATTTTTAACATGCTTTTCCGACCGGAAAAGATGGATGCGGTTTCACGTATATGGCCAATTTGCAGCCCATTTCTTGACAGGAAGGTCAACATAGCCACAAATTTCTTTTGAGTTTTGGTTTTCGATGACACCATCTCGTATTGTGATTTGAATTAATTCTCCACAATCCAGACATGGAGCATCTATCTGGACCGTCTTTCCTGAAAAAACCCAGCAGACCGCCAGGGCTTCAAAGCCTCACTGGGCAAACCATTTTTGTTGCCCGTCAACAGTCAGGCGGTAATGGGTGGGAATGTTATTAAAAGGAGCAAATGATGCTATTAAGTCAGTGCCGGGATATAACCACATAGCCATGCCTGTTCCCATGAGTTCGCGTAATACTTTTTTGCCGCCCTCTGGATTCAGGCCAAATTCTTTGGCGATATCAGTGTAGTGAGGCGCATGACCAGTTGCGACAAAGGTTTCCATGATAAAATGATATGTTTTATCGAGTTGCAGTAAGTCTGGCATCGTTCTCCCCTTTGTTGTTTTTTGTGAATTTCCCGTACGGCATTATCGTTTGAATTCTGCCTTGATGCAAGAGCTCAGCGTCTTGAAGATCGCTTGAATGATCGGCTAGCGACCATAGGTGGCGGTGAAACTTGCCTTGCCAAGAGAGTTCGCATTTACCATAAAGCCGATGAGTGCGGCGCTCGAATCTGCAGGAACATCGATTTTTTCAATCTTGAGCGAATGTACCGTGAAAATATAGCGGTGCGGCTTATCTCCCTGTGGCGGGCAGGCTCCGCCAAACGCATGGCTGCCATAATCTGTCCGCCCTTGAATGGTGCCCGGCGGCAACAGTTTACCAGTTGGCTCGCCAGCGCCTGCAGCCAATTCGGTAACATTAGCGGGGATATTATAGACGACCCAATGCCACCACCCTGACCCTGTAGGCGCATCTGGATCATACACAGAAAGAGCATAGCTCTTTGTTTCCTTGGGACCGGCCGTCCATTTCAGCGCAGGCGACTGGTTTTTCCCAGAACAACCGAATCCATTAAATACCTGTTCATCCGTAAGAACCGCACCAGGTTTGATTGTTGGGCTTGTGAGTGTAAAATCTCCTGCGTGGACTACTGTTGAGGCCATGCAAAATCCGATAACCAAAGAGATTCGTGTGCGAAGCATAGTAAGTTCCTTTTTTTTAAAGTTGAAAAGAGGGGGCTACCCATATTGATGTGAATCTCGTCAAGGACGATACCAAAAAAATGGTGAGCATATCGCAATCAAGTTGATCACGTGTTATCTTGTTAATTTTAAACAAATATTTACGGATGACGTCATGTCTTTATTTCAAAAACTTAAGTTCCTTTCTGTTTATTAGATCAGGCGGAGTAAATGCTAAGTTGTGCCCCGAATCCGGATTGCTACCCCTTTATTCTTATCGGTTGCCGAATGATGGTTTTCCATTTCTCAGGGGCGGCTTTACGGATATCGCTTAAGTAAATTTCATGATGCTTTCCCGACCGGATGAAACCGCTATCCTCAATGAAGTTATGAACTTTTTCGACAGTAGGGCCTTCCTCTGAAAATGGCCCAATGTGCATAATTTGAGCACATTTCCCCTCGCACAATGCTTCAAATCTGATTTTCGATAATGCCACCGGATTTTTTTTCTTTTTAAGCTGTTCGATTGATTCAGCAATAATTTTCTCGGTAACCAGTTCAGGCTGCATGATCATTAACGTCCTTTTCCACTGATCTTTTTTCCCCGAAGTGAATACGGTCATGTCATCAGCCCACCACAATCCTTCGAGTGGTAACACCCCATAGTCGACGCCAATATCCCCTTTTTTTATTATAAATTTTATGGTGTACGACAAACTGAATAAAGCCTCCACCGCGTCTTGGAAAGATTGTGAATTGATAGGGTCTCCCAAGCCGTCAATCATGAGAAAGTTCAGTTGAGGGACATCTACTATTTCAACCTTTTTGGAAAGAGGTTTGTAAAGATGTTTGAGTTCTTTTTTGTAATCGATTTTTCCCATAATGTTTGCTCTTATTGTTTGTAAATTTAATTAGTTAATACTCAGTCTGGAATTGATTTGGCCCGTTTTTCTGTAGCTTTTTTCTCCACATTTTGCACAGAAATAACTGCTATCCACTGAAGCGACATGGGCGACCTTTTTGGTAAAAACAGTCCGGATTCACCTGGTCATCTCGGTGCAAATAAGTTCCATTTCTACTGATCGATCTTCTTTGGAGCTTATACTTCAATGCCCATATTCCCATTGTAGCTTCCTGGAAAAATATTAATTCTTAGTGCCGCCGAATATGGCGAAGATACTATATTTGTAAAAACAATCGACATCTCTGAACCCATAGTTGTTTAAGAGTTGCATTTGATCCCATAGATTGCTTGGTTTGTTTTCCAGATTGTTCTTGTACACAGAAGGAAGATTATCATATTTCCCGATGTCTTCATGGTGACCATTGTTTTCTAATGTTTCATTCATCCAGTTGCGCCAGATTTCAAATTGAATGTTTTCGCTATATGCAGAAGATGGATGAACAGGGTCAATATTTAAAAATAGACCACCAAATTTTAATTCTTTATAAATTTTTGAAAACAATGCTGCCTTTTGGATCAGATCAAGGTGGTGAATGGCATTTGCTGATATGACTAAATCATATTTGCAATCTTCAGATTGTATTTCGCAATAATCTTCAAATGTGATATGGCGGTAGAATATATTATCGTTGCCTAGATTTTCTTTCGCCTTAGTTAACATTTCTTCAGATGCATCAATGAGATAGAAATTATTATCAGGTGATTTGTCATAGATATATTTTGTGATAACTCCGTCTCCACACCCTAAATCAAGGATATTTAAGCCGGATAGGTTTGGAAAATGAAAGGTGACGATTTCAAGAAGAACCCTGATTAATCTTTGCCTCTCAAGCATTATGATATTTGCTGAATTTCGATAGAAATCGACAAATTCCTTATTGTCCCATTTGAATGTGGCATCTTTTTTCATATTTTTTCTTGTCTGGAGACCCCTCGCATTGCACCACCTCTTGGTAAGTGACTCGTAATAATCGAGTTTCCGTTATCTCTGTGGATAAGAAGAGAATTGATCGGCTACTATCCACCATTTGCCATCTTCTTTGATGAGAGTAAGCATATCTCGACCACCCATGGTTATCGTTTGCCCTCCCATTTCAAAAGTCATGTCAAAATAATATGTTACTACAGCGGCATTCCCATATGTTTGAATTAGCGGCTCACTTTCCTTCCAAAATTTTATTAAGGCATTTTGCGCGAATGATTTCCATGCTCCGAGGCAGGCTGATTTTCCTTCTAATCGCTTTTGATCAGTCGCAGTAATTGCCACCATAGTACTATGAAAATAATCGTTTAATTTGTCTAACCGGGTCCTATCGCCACTTGTCCAACATTGATTCATTGCTTGAATCGTATCCCATATTTCTTTCTCAATCGCCTTCATACTTCCCCACTTTTTCGTTTTTTATACATGACTGGTATGGATGAGGTGCTCTAGAAAATCCCCTCCTACCCCTTTCGTGAAAGTCTCTTACATTATTCAGAATCACTGAAAATCTGCCGTGAAGCAACAGTCTGATCGTGGCACTCATTGGCCCACTCAATAAGTGGGAGCAACCTAAGCAAAAAAGATCGTCCCATATCTGTCTGTTGATATTCAACTTTCGGAGGAATCTGTGAATATACTTTTCGGGTTATATAACCATCTCGCCTCTAAACTCCTCAGAGTTTGGGTCAGCATCCTCTGCGAGATGTCACCTATCGAACGTTTAATTTCCATGAAACGTTTGGTATCAGTTTCAAGAGTGAGCAATACAAGCAAACTCCATTTGTCACCAACACGATCAAGTACATTCCTTATTGGACATGCCTTGGCATCATCTTCAGTGCATACAGTTACTTTTACCATATTTAGTTACCCAAAAGTGCCATCTTACAGAAAGATACGATATATTTTATATTGTTCTGAATGCCAATAATATTTACCAAATACTAACGAAAAAAGGAGTAGACATGAACAAATAAAAAATTAAGCAGACGCTCTATACGCTTTACGGTGAAGTATTCAACAATGGAAAAGAGGGTGTAAAGCCATTTGTGTAAACGGCTTTTTTTAATACGCCGGCATTCTGTCGCCAAACAAGATCGAAAAACGGTTTAGGGCCGCCTTCCAGTCTCTGATTGGCAGAGTCCATTTTTTGGCGATATTGTTCAACACCAGATAAAGCAGTTTGAGCATAGACGCGTCATTGGGGAATGAACCACGGTTCTTGGTAACCTTGCGTAGCGACATGTTCAACGATTCTATAGCGTTGGTAGTGTAGATCACCTTGCGTATTTCCGGCGAATAGGCAATTCGTTCCTCGCCGGTCGGATCGAGGCCGACAAAGTTTGACGGCGAACCCGGCGAAACAAGCCCCAAACTGTCACCCCGGCAGCGTCCGGAGTGACGAAACGGGCCAGAGGTGTCGATTGACGGCCAGCTTCACAGAACGAATACAGGTAGGCCAGTTTGTCGGCGCTGAAGGTGTCCGGAGAGATGAAGGAGAGGCTACGCAAAGCGGAGCGGTTAGGTATTCAACAGCCGGGAACTAGACGAGAGCCGAAACCTGGCAAGCCCTAATCTTGGCGGTTTCGGCCCTTATTTTTTCATTTGTGGTAAAGCAGTTCAAAAAGTGACCGGCACCCGGCAGGGCTGAGACTCACGGTTTTTGTGAGGCTCAGAGCGAAGCCTGCCAGAACGACCGGCAGAGCCAGATTTTGCAAAATCCACCTCCTACCGCATTTTCACCCCCCGCCCCTGCTTCACCGACTCCTGCTTATGCTGCACAATCTGTGCATGATGTTTCTCAACCACATCCTTAACAATTACCGATACCTGACGATCAACGCCGTCTTTACCCAGCACGCTTTTGTGCGCGAGGTCGTTAAAATCGGTGTATAGCTTTATTTTTAAAAGAGCGGAAGACTGATCGTCAGACAACTTGCCCTCTCGAAATTGTCCTGGCACAACCGGCGCCAAACTTGCCGGATAGGACTGTTCCCCCGGTGCAAAGATCGGGAATAAAGCTTTGCCACCAACTGCCCTGGCTGCTTCCTCGGCTTTACTGCGGCCAGGATTAACTCCGTCCACAAGTTCCAAAAAAAGGTCATTGTCACCGGCAATGATAAAGGGTTTCTCTGGGAACTTCGCATGTAACGCACTGGCAACATGCGGAAGATTCCCCGAATCAAAAGCGGCCACGGTCGCAAACCCAAGCGATTGGGATAAACTGCTGGCAGTCGCATAGCCTTCAGAAACGACCACGGCAGGAGCCTTTTCAAGCGCCTCCAAACCACCAACAACATGAAAGCACCCCTCCTTTCGACTGTCCTTGGCAAACCGTTTTGTACCGTCCTCCTGGATATACTGCATAGTCCACTGTTTGCCGGTGACATCAAAGGCCGGAATATAGGTCTTAAGCCCCTCTTTATCCGTCAACACCCCAACTTGCGGCTGCACACCTTTAGCCTGCATGTAAGGCGTAGGCTGCACGACCGACACCAGGCCATCCATTTGCCGACTCACTCGCTGCGCGACTTGTTCATGTAATTTCAATTGAGCGGCCTCCCTCGCTTGCAATTTCGCGGAGGCCTCGGCCTGCAACTGCGCTTTCTGCTCGGGATCAAGAACGTAGCCCTTGGATTTCCATTTCATGTCAACCCCGGTTCGATTGTTCTTGATGTACCCAGCCGGATGACCGTCAAGATGCCCGACATAAAACCCCGCCTGTTCTCCTTTCTTGTCATTCTCAACAGTGATACGATGTTTAGCGCCATCCATGATAGGATGCTGACCATCCACCACACACCCCATCACCTTCAACGCTTCCGCAAACTCTTCTTGTGGTGTGATCGCTGGCCCCTGCACAGGGAATTTATCTACGGCCCAACGCTCCAACCTTGCCACATCAGCCTTCGGCCCGGCATACCAAGATTTTGCCGCCTTGTCCCACAAAGCGCCCGCCGCTTTTGCTGCCACTCGCTCACCATAGGGGACAGCAAGGTATTGACGCTCACTAACTTCCTTCACGGCCCCGGTCGTTTTCCCCTCCTGCATCCATTTAGAAAAAGGAGTGGGATCGACATTCACAGGAACATACCAAGACTGTTCTTGACGATCCCACTTTGCCCCCAACGCCTTTGCCTCTTCTTTTTCTTTAAAAGGCACTTCAAGCAGGGTTTTTTTGGTAGCTTCAAGATCAGCCTGGCTTAATGTTTGGCTCTCTTGCTGACGATGTTCAATAACCTCTGCGGCCATACTCACAGGTGATCGTTCCATATTCGCCTCTTCGATTAATGCTTGACGTTGCTCGGCGGTCAAATCTTGCACCCGCTCAAGATCAAACACATAGTTTTTGATCTTTTCAGCATCGGCAGCCGCTCTAAAAATTTCTAAATGATCCTCCTTCAGAGCCTTAACCCAAGAACCAACATACGCAACATGCTGTCCGGGATCGTGACCAATTCCAAGCTCACTACCCACGATCATACTGGAGATTTCAGCCCGCAACTCTTCTTTCGCATAACCCTCACTTCCAAAGGGATTGGCTAGGTCTCGATCCAAGCGCGACGTGTGACCTGTCCAATGACCTAATTCATGCAAAGCAGTAGCATAATAGTTATTAGCGGACGAAAATTGTCCCTTGTTCGGCAAATGAATACTGTCCGTGCCAGGCCGATAAAACGCTTTATTTTGCTCATTATGTAAAATCTGAGCGCCGGAGGCCTGCAAGATTTTTTCAGCCCGCTCTAAGGCATCCCATTCCTGTTGGGGCCGTGGCTGAAGAGGTGGTAAACCGTCGATCTGTTCGGCATTAAACACAGTGGCAAAAAACACCCTCGGCCTTTCGAGCTTAACGCTCTCCTTGATTGATTCACCGTCATCATTCACGCGAGGTTTCCCGTTCGCGTCGGTCACGGTGTGTTCTTCGGTAAACTTCCAATATTGTATTGGCGTGCCTTTTTCTCCCTTGCGGACTTGGGCCTCAACTGCCTCCGCTTGTTTGTAGGTCATCCACCGTTGATCATTATAGCCCTGACTCACGAGGTAAACGGCATTGATCCCCTTATACCGCTTGCCGGTGGTTGGATTGAGCGGCATCATGCCGCCCGGTTCACCGGGCAACCATGGCCTTTGCCATGGAGCAACCCCTTTTTCTAGTTGTTCAATCAACTTTTCAGCAACTTGTTGATGAAAAGGCATTTTATTCTTGCTCTTTCCTTCAGTGGCCGGCCTTTTTGTCACCGACTCCGAATTTCCTCTAACGGAAATCTTTTCATCCCCTACGGCAACATCGATATGAGCATTTTCAAGGCCTAAAGCACTAAAAACCGGGGCAGAAATCCCGGTCGGGACATGATCGGCCCATAATGCTATTGCCTTGGCCTGGTCAGATTGTGAAATGGTTTGCAAGTCATCATACAATTTCGCGTCCAGGACGGGCGCTCGATCCGGCTGGTCGGATTTTGCTTTAATCCAATCGGTGGCCTTGAGCTGCTCAATGATCGAGCTTTCGAGGGCTTCCATGTAACCTATACGAAAATCAGGGTCTACCTCATGCGAATCGGGCAGCGACTTAACAAATCGCTGTTCTCCATTCGGATAGGTTCCATGAATTTCTGTTACGGCCATAAAGCGGGCCTTAGCCCCATCACTTTCATGAATAACTGTTGGGTTAAGTGTTCTATCGGCAGCAAAAAAAGCCGCACCGGCCTCTTTTGCATCAAGGAAGGTTTGCTGTTCGTTTGTCTTAGAAATAACAACCCTAAAGGTATTCCCCATCTTCTGCGCCTCCCCCTTTATAGGTATAGAATCGCTCTCTACTTGTTGAAGAGGCATCCCGTATTCTTGTTCTTCTTCCTGAACCTTTATTTGCGGATTTTTTTCGATTAAATCAACGACAGGTTTTGACGTTGTGATTCGCTCAAATATTTCAACTCCACCTTCTCCGGTCGGAATAAAAACCCGCTCCGCCCAACTAATTCGTTCGATGAAAGCGCCTTGTTCTTTCAGGTTACGTTTTTCAGCGTCCGTTAAATAATTACGGCCCTTAACCTCGATGCGATCTTCAAAGTTAACTTTAGCTGTTGCGATCTCCCAACCATTGGCCAGGATGGCTTTATTGCCATTCTTGATTGATTGGAATAAATCGCTGGCCGTCATGTGGGACAAATCAGATCCCACACCTAAATTTTTTAGCGTTTTTTTGGCTGCTTGAAGCCCCAACATGCGGCCCAAGAGTTGTTCCCCATCATCTGTTTGTAGCCGGTTGATAGTCTCCGAACCTTCCACACGATCCCATATTGGCAGGATCACACCGACAATCATCCGCTTGGTTTTGGTTTCGGTCGTTGGGGCAATTGCGATTTGTTCCTCCCAAAGCTTTTTGGCCTCAGTCTCTTCTATCGCCCTGGTCAAAGTTACTTTTTCATAACTACTTCTACCGTTTTTAGGAATATTTTGGTAATCGTACCCACGATTCATATCATCAGCATTATCGATGTATTTATGATTATGCTCTCTTATTGTATGTATGACTCCACGATGTACTGATTCTCCATCAAAGTTGATTCTTTTACCAATATCAGCCAGGAAAAAGACATCACCTTTATTCTTTCCGTGTTCAGAAACAAACCAACCGCTTAAATCATCAGTACGCCGCTGATTAGCAGCAATTTTTTTGGCATCTTCCCAGGTGGTATATTTTATTTCATTAGTGACAGCCAGCTCGACATACCGAGTTTGCGCCCTGGTCTTCTTGTCTTCGTAGACAACGGCATCACGAGTTTTTTGAATGCTTAATGCGGTCATGGTCTGCAGACCAACATCATAAAGGCCGTGCTGTTTCGCGTATTCAACCGTCTCGATCAGACGTTTTTCAAATTCACCAAAAACGACATTCTGCATATCCGTTTTTAGGGATAACAGTCGATTCAAGAACTGTGGAATGTCCGGAATTTTACTTTCACTTAATGACGCATTCTCATCCAGTAGGTTTAGCCCCATCTGCTTGGCTACATCTTGGAAAGACAGGTCAGTTTTGCCCTGGTAAAGATCAGTAAAGAAGGTTTTCAGTGCCGATGAAGCATAGCCACTTTCGAGATTATCGGAGGCAGTAAACATTCCCTGGCTGGTTGCCTCGCGCTGGCCGCGAGTTAACGCGCCTAGCTGGTCTAGTCTTCGGGCAATAGAGGACACAAATCGCTTTTGCGCTTTGAGATTGGTCGTGGGTAATACATAATGAGGCTCAACTGCCTGGTTCGTTCTGTGGGTACGGCCAAAACCTTGTACCGCTTTATCGGCTTGCCAACCCGGCTGCAAAATATAATGGACACGCTTACGTTGATTTTCGGCTGTGTTGTCGGCATGAAACGAATACCCGGTTCCCCCTGCTCCAGAGAATATTAAAATACTTTTTTTGTTATTTTGAAATGCAGCGGCATCGAACCTGGATGATGTTTTACCGCGCTTCTCTTCAACAACTTTCATGTTGCCACCATCGTCGCGGGTCTGGACAAAGCGCCGACTGCGACCAGTTACCTCGGCAACCATGTCAGTTCCAAAGGCATTGATGATCGAGTCAAGTGGGTTTTCAGGAACGCGGATTTGATGAAGTGTCTCAAGTAAAGAATCTCGCAAGGCAACAGCTTCACGATCAAACACCTGATTCCCTTCTGAATCACGCACGGCAACATAAACTTTGTTACCGTTTGCATCTTGCGACTCTTCAAAGGCCGCAACGGGGAAACCGTTTTTAACGTAATCCACCAACATTTGACGGGGTGTGAAATCCAAGTCCTCAAGAGCGGCATCATTTGCTGCCGCTTCCGCAATAATCCTCTCCTGGGCAGCTTCATTGGTATTAACAAGCTGGATCACGGCACAATTTCCGGCATCGATCTGCTTACGAATATCATCAATCACGCACGGTGTTTGCATTGCCGTGATGACCTGATTGAAAAAACGTTGATGCGCTCCCCAAAATTGGGCCATTGCCGCACTCTTGGCATTTCCGTTTTTCCCAGCCTGGGTGATTGCTAACGCTTGGTCAACATTATTTAAAACAACCTGCCAAGCCCCGGCCAATTCGTTGTAAACGTCTTCCTGAAACTCGGATAGTTTATGTTCCAGCCGTTCATACGTCACGCCATCGTAAGATAGATTTCGGGAAATGGACATTCCCAGCGCCTTCATATCCCGGCTTATCAACTCCATCGAAGCGATACCGCCGTGAGATACGTCACCAATAAATGCACCTACATCAGCAAATGGAGTACCTTCACCCCACAAACCAAGGCGATCCGCATAGCTAAGGTTGCTTATTTCAGTAGCGCCGGTTGCTGAGACATAGGCAATCCGTGCGTCTGACAATTCTTTTTGTAAATTGATACCAGCAATCGCCTGTTGGGATGGTTTTTGAATCCCACGCTTGCCTTTAACTGCAATAGCGTTTCCCATGCTATGCGCTTCATCAAAGGCAATGACGCCATCAAAATCCTTACCCAACCAATCAACAATCTGTTGAGCGCGGGTCTTGCCTGCTGTCTGGCCCAAGTCGTTGGCTTGCTTTTTCTGACCGCCTCTTAACGTCGAATAGGTAGTAAACAAAATGCCGTCAGTCTGAGTGATTTCACCCCCGGCCTTCGTTTTGCCCTGGAAAAATATTTTCCCTGGATCTCCGCCGATTCCTGCAAAATCTCGTTTGGCATCCTCAATTAAGCCTTCGTTAAATGACACCCATACGGCCTTGTTGCGGCCCTGCAGCATGTTGTCTAAAATGATACCGGATATCTCTCGGCCTTTTCCTACGCCAGTACCGTCACCAATAAAAAACCCTTTTCTTGATCCATTCGGGAGTTTTTCAGAATGCGCTTGACCGGCATAAACAACCGCTTCTAGCTGGGCTATTGAGAGCAAACCTTCTTGAATAAGATTGTTTGGTAAAACCGGCGAATAATTGGGTGCCGGTGGTTCTACGGCTGACATCGCCGCAGATTGCACCAATTTTCCGGGATGCTGTTGAGCGCCAGCAATGGTTAGGCGCTGGGGGGTATAATCAGAGAAAACAGAATCGGAAAACTCGGTTGTTTCCCCTTTCTTAGTCTCTATTGTAATTGTGCCGGATTCTCCGCCTGCAATGACGCGACTATTTCCTCTAGGATCTGCGCCGCTGCTTCCGGTAGCGTTTCCGCTAAGTCCATCAGAAATTCCACCCCCGGCTCTGATTCCGTCATGAGTGACATTGCGTGTTCTGGATTCGCCGCTAGTTTGGCTATCAACAATAGGGGTTCCTGGATCGGCCCCGTTTCCAAGAGATTCCGTTCCAGTGCTTCCCGTACCAGCACCAGAGCTGCCAAGTCCGTTTCGAGGTTGCAAGGTATCTCGTATTGATTGAGGATCTTCATTGATTGCTGGTTTATCGATGCCTCGTTGAATTTGTTTACGTTCATTTCTGATACCCTCCAATAAAAGTGGTAAGTCTGCAACTGATTCGACTCTGCCAGTCAGAACGGGCAGAGTCGTAGAACCATTCTTGTCGATAACCAGAAGCTGATTATCAAAAGTTGTGCCATATTTCGCATATTCCTTGCCGGAAATGCCAATATTAGCCCGCACATTGTATTTTTTCTTTATGTCACTCCACCAGCCAGTAAATGCTGGCTTATCCATCGCCATGCCGTTTCCGACAATGGCAACCATGCGGCCCCCGGTTTCTAGCCGTTTCAAGGCCTGCTCGATGTGCCGTGCGCCGTTTCCTGTGTCCCGTTGGCCTTGGACACGGCCCGCAGTAGAGGAAAAGGGAGGATTCATTACAATTACCGACGGAATGACATCAAACGGCAACACGTTGTCTAGCTGCTCTGCATTTTCCTTAAACACCTTTGCTTGTGGGAACAAATCAGCCAGCAAAGTCAACCGCCTCGGAGATAGTTCATTTAGAATGACCTCGGCGCCGGAGATGTTCGCCCATATGGCTAAATCTCCAGTACCGCCAGACGGGTCCATCATCACATCAGTCGATTCGACACTTGCCACCCAATTCGCCACAAAAGATAAGGCCGGTGGTGTGCTGAATTGCTGGTACTCGTCCATTTCCTCGTCACGCCTGGTCTGCGTTGGAAGATTTTGAATACGCCTGGTCAGTTCGGCAGCCTTGTCTTTTGCCCAAACACCGTCTTGATTATTCCAATCTTCATTCTCAGTTCTGGATAGATGGATATTAAAGGCGGCTTCCATTGCATCATAGGCATCTTTGGAAGAATAAACCCCTTCGGCTTGCGTGCCGCCAAAGGCACGATTCGCTTCATCAGTCAAAAACTTAGAGGTAATTACACCGTCTTTATCTAGTTTTTCGGCTAACTGTAGTGAAAGGGCATGCCGCTGGTTTTCAAATGTTTTTTCAACTCCAGGAAGGACAGAATCATTCAATGGCACAAAATTGTCTTTCGATTCACCAATGCTTTTGGTTGCATCATCAATAAACCAATCATCAAATATGTTCCGCTGGTTTGGATCTCGTTTTCTCGCCATGAAGGTTTAACCTAAGTCCGTTACACTATTTAACGCATCTTCTTCACTCAATGCGTCCTCTTCAAAAGCGCCCGCCCGCTCTGCCTCATCAGGGTCAAACTCGGCTTGATGAAAGCCCGGTGTAGCCGCATCATCAAGTTTTTCGTGTAATACTTCAAGGTTACTCATATCCGGAGGGGTTATAGCTTCCTCACCAAGAGGGCCTTTTCCCATTGAATCCATGTTGTATCTCCCTACCAAGTTATGACCGGATTAATTACGGCCTTGATCTGTAAACGATTAATAGGGCCAAAATAACGCCCATCAAAAGAAAGGTTGTTCACATCGGACATAAGCAAGACCTCGGAATTTTCTAGCGTGAAGCTATTTGGCTGATACCCCTTCAACGGTCTCCCGCTCTTATCAACTTTCCGAACAGCACTGAGCGGCAACAAATTTCCGTTCACCCTGACACCTTCATCGGCAACGGTTACAACATCGTTTTCAACGGCTAACACCTGTTTCATCATATATCCGTAATTACCAGGACAAACACCAAAACTGATATAACCCCGTTCTTTAGCCATAAAAAATATATCGTTTTCCGGTGGACAGAAAAATACATAATCGCCTTTATCAACTTTATCTATTAGTTTTTTACTTGTCCAATACAAGCCCACCGGAATACTTCGGGTAGTGTTGATACGCGCCCCGGCTTCATAGCAACCCATACCCAACACCAACAACCCAATCCCACCAATAACTACACTGGTTTCAATGCGTTTCCATAACGGCTTCATAGTGAAATCCTTCCCCATGTATCATCCGCTTGCACCTGACATAAAATATCACTTTTTTTCGGTGCCGGAATGGAAGCCCGCGCCTGGAAAATAGGGTCTTTGAAATACAAGGTTTGTTTTCCGTATATTGCCGGAAAGCCAGTGACATACACTATCATGTCGCCAGCCTCGGCAATGTCTCCACTATCAGTTTTCACCGGCCCCGGCATCCGCAGACATTCGTCTGGAGTGAGCAAAGGCCGCTGCACTTCCTGGATGGTGCGCGACACCTGGCCAAGCAAAGCACTCGTGCGGCGACCACTGGTGGTAAGATGCTCCTTAACTACAGTCGTTTGACCAGTCAATTTTGAAAGATGCTCGGCTGTTTCAATTCGGTTGGGAGGAAAGGCGTTCTGGATATGACAATTTGAAGTGATGCTTTCATCATGGCCATATCCTGTTTCTCGGCTTTTTAGCTGATTTATATCCTGACAAACCAAATAGCATTTAATGCCATACCCGGCTAAAAACGCTAATGACTCTTGCATGATTTCAAGTTTTCCAAGGCTGGGAAACTCATCGAGCATCATCAACAATCGATGTTTGTAATTGATAATCGGACGGCCATCTTTAAAATCCATTTTGTCCGCCAGCATCCGCACAATCATATTCACCATGATCCGGACCAAAGGCCTCAGTCGAGCTTTATCCGTTGGCTGAGTGACAATATAGAGACTTACCGCGTTATCGTAGTGCATCAAATCCTTGATCTTGAATTCTGATTTACTAACATTGTTCGCTACCACTGGATCACGGTACAAAGCTAAAAAAGACTTGGCTGTAGAAAGCACTGATCCGGCCTCTTCTTCCGGTCGATCCATCATGTCCCTGCCTGAAGCATTGACAATCGGATTATTTTGGCCGTTGGAATGGCTAAACGTAGTCATTTCAACCCACAATTTCGCAATATCACGGGTAGGATCAACCAGCATAGCGTCAACACTCGGCAAGGTCGCTATAGTACCGTTGGCCTTAGCCTTGTAAAGTGCGTGCAGGATCACGCCAACAAGCAAGGCCTGGCTTGTTTTTTGCCAATGACTTTCTAAGCCTTTACCCTCTGGATCGACCAACAAGGTGACAAGATTTTGTACGTCACCTACCTCATTTTCAGTGCCTAAGCGGATCTCATCTAGGGGATTCCAGCACACCCCCCCGTTGATACTGGCAGGCTCAAAACGAAGCACCTTATTTTTGGCATACTTCTGACGCCAGCCAGACGTTAACGCCCAGAGTTCCCCTTTCAAATCGGTTATTACCGCGCTGTGTTCCCATGACAGTAATGTCGGGATAATTAGTCCTACGCCTTTGCCGGAACGGGTAGGGGCGTAACACAAGACATGCTCCGGCCCATTGTGACGTAAATAGTGTTGATGACCTTTTTTATCTACCCAACCACCGACATAGACACCCGCACCCGCAGTATTATTTTGCTTGGTAATTCTTTGAAAAAAGGTCCGTGCTGCCGGAATTAATCCAGCCGATCGAATATCTTTAAAATTTGCCCATCGAGCCGAACCATGCAGATATTCATTTGCCTTAGATGTATTTCTCAAAACCATTTGCATGATAATTAAACTCAACAAACCAACACTGGTCGTCACCATCCCGATACTACCCGCCCGCATGAAGGCCTCGGAATACTGGTCATGCCACTTAGCGGCCCATTGCAGAATTCCCCAAGGGGCATAAAATTGATGAATATTGGCTCCTAAAATCGTCTGGTAATTGAAATCATATGCGAAATACTGCGTAGCTGCCTGTAGCCCACCAACGACAAATAACCCCGCCAAAGCAGGGATAATTTTATTTGGCCCCTTATTCCTGGATCGTACTTGTGGCCCCACGGCGTTATTTCTCTTTTCGTTCATCGACTTCTCCCCTTTGTTTTGATGCTCCCATTTGCTTTGAGGGAAACAACTGCTGAAAGAGCAACCCGCTTGAGGCTTCGAGCGGTTTTTTCGTCAATAGGTGTGACGATGATTTCATTATTACGCTTTAAAAGTGCCAGCGTTTGCCCCTCTATCTGCCTGATACCTTGAAAATTAGCGGTTCCGGTATCATCATTATTAAATCTTCTGTGCTTCAACACATCTGGCACCTTGAGCCGCATAGTCTCGCGCTCGGCAATATATTTATCTACCGCGTCTAGTCCTGGCCCAAATGAATTCCGTCGCACATTGTCATTTGGTTGGGCTCCTTGCAGCTCCACGTTATTAGGAACATCACTCGGCAATAACACTTCACTTCGGCTGGCGAAGTGAACCATACGGAGTTCGGACAACCCTCGCAAACGGTTCTGACTTTGGGGTGGCGGTCTTTGTCCAATCCTTGCAATGTTGGGCTTAACCAAACCTTTTCTTCCGGGGCTTGCAGCGGTGTCTTTGCTGTTGAGGTTAGTGGTTGCCTGGTGTCTTCTTCCGTCAAGGTTTCCATAGCGGAATTGATTAGTAAATCGTCCTTGCTCATTATGTGTTTTCTCCTTGGTGATTTTTATTAGCTCTTGACGGCGACTCTCTAAAGAGGCGTCATCAAAAGTGATGGGTAACTTGGCGCTTGCCGCAGCCTGCGCGATTTGTTCCTTAAAATCCGCACTTCCGTTAACAATGATTCGATTGCCGGAACGCTCGATGACCAAGCCTAAGACCGTTTCTAAGTCGGCTTGGTTACTACCTCGCGTAATTTGTAGCTTGTAGCCGTCATCGCGCACGGTCATTTTACCGACACGAGAGATAACCGTTCCCTTCTTGGTAATGCTGTCTTGCTCTAACGGCCCAAAAACGCCCTCTCCTGCCAAAGTGTTCCCTTTAAGGCCTTGGGCTGACTCCCGTGCCCGCAAGGCCTCTAGTGCCGATTTGTCACCCTCTGTAGCCTTAACCCGTAGCCAATCGGCCCAAGCCAACCGCTGGCCTTTGTCGTATAGCTCTTGCCGTTCTGTCAGATACTGTTTATTGATTTTTTGAATTTCATCGATCAACTTCTTGTTGGTTGCGGCATACAAGAGCTTCTTACCTAACCCTGCACCTTTAATGGCCTTGATCACAGTACGTTTTCGTTTTGCTTGACGTTTGGCAGTTGCAATAAGAGCGTCCTTACGCTCCATCGTTTTGGCCCAGGCAACGGCGCGGGATTCCGCGATAGTGCTTTGCTCGGTTTTGTATCTTGCATACAAATCAACCGTATTGACCCGTGACCGCATTGGTTTTTGCGTATAGTGGTCACTATTGTTGACTTGCTTGACTTCTGTTGAGATAGCTTCAAAGGCCCCAAACCGTTGCTCTAATTTAACTTTTGATAAGTCTCGCGCAACGGAACTAGCTTTTACGCTAAATCCTGCCCCGTCCATAATCACTAGGCCATTTCCACGTTCTTGTAATTTAAGACCGTTGGTGGTCATCGCATTATGTAGTTCAGCCCAGCTTTGAGCGTTTTGTATTTCCTCTAAACACTGGCGCTTAATCCAACCAAGAAGGCTTTCAATTCCCGCATGTCGTTCCATGTCGAAAGCTCGGTTCTCTGATCCACTCCTTTGTGCTTGATGGTTATCAACCTCAAGACCAAATTCACCCTCTAATCTTTCGCAAAGCTGGCCCAACATTCTATAATCGCCGTACGGATCATGGAGTGTGTAACGAGTCGGATGGATTTTATTAATCGCAATATGCAAGTGCAAATTGTCAGTATCATGATGCACAACACTGACGCGCTGGTGTTCACCGAAGCTCAACCCTTCACAAATTTTTGTTTCAATGGCTCTCATGATTGTTTCATCAGGTTGCTCGTTAGCGCGAAAACTGACAATCAGGTGATAGGTCTTATCCGATGTAGCCCTTGTATTTTGGGCCTGGGTGTTCAATATTTCGATTACTGCCACTTGAGGATTATCTGTTTGGCAGTTGGTGACGGTTTCAGCCCCTACACGTTCGTTTTTCTTTTGTTCGTCAGTCAGGTATTTCACCAGCCCGCCGATGCTGCTTTTGTTCACTGTTTTCATGAGTACCTGTTTCGCAATCATGAAAACCCCTCCGATTTTTTAACGATTGAAAAGCCCATTATTTAGAACGAGGCAGAACCACGGCCCGCATGACTTCATGCATCTTGCCTTGTGTTTCTTCAATTTTTGCCAACAATCGCAAAACGGTGGACTTGCCAAATTTAGCGGTACGAATGTCATCGGTCAGCCAAAGTTTTAACAGGCCACCGAGACGACCTAGATCACCATTGATTCGGGCCAATTCTTCCACACGTTTGTTATCCAGGATGCCACGGATCTGATAACCCATGCCCACATTTCGTAAATAAGCGGCAACGGTTAAACCAGCGGAAGCCGCCATTTCTTTGATTAAAGCTTCTTCTTCCGGCAACACGGGAACGCGCAATTGACGTTCTTTTCGTGTGGGATTTTTATTATTTTTTTCCATTCAATTTTTCTTTTCTGAAGGTGTGAAAAAAGGCGGTAGCCGTCTGGCCTCGCAGAGCAGGATGCCCGTTGAGCGCGAAGCGCGAATAAGGGTGTGAAGGGAGAAAACCGGCTTGCCGGTTAGCTAACTTCACCTATCCTGCCCGCCTCTTCGATGCGATTTCCATTTATTTGAATATCACACCTTATTAAATTTATCTTTATTTTTTTTGATTCGTACTGCCAAAAGTAACTTTTTATAGCTAAATCTATTCCTGTCAAATATAATACACAAATTCAAATGTATTTTACATGCGTAAAAAATTGAAATATTGATTAATATAATAAAATTAAATAAAATATAACTT
>VMSU01000171.1 GCA_013792005.1 Desulfobulbaceae bacterium | reverse complement strand
TCCTACGGCGGCAAAGAATCTGCATCACCCGCTGCAACTCCTGATTGCGGCCAATCAAAGGGTCGATCTTGCCGCTTGCAGCCAACTCAGCAAAATTAATTGTAAACTTTTCGAGCGCCGAGGAGTCTTTCTCCTTCTGTCCCTGTTCACCAGCATCATCTATTCCGTCAGGCGTCTTTCTGCCCCCCTCGTCTGACCCATGACCATGGGAGATAAACTCAAGGACATTAAGACGGGTAAGTCCCGCAGCGCGGAGAAAATACACGGCATAAGAATCGCGCTCCCCAAAAATAGCAATCAGCACATCGCTAGAATCCACCTCCTTCTTGCCGCAACTCTGTACATGGGCGACAGCCCTCTGCAACACGCGGTTAAAACCAATAGTCTGCAGCGGTTCCTGGTTATCTTTGAGGCTGCCACCCAAGAGTTCGTTATCAAAAAACTCTCGCAGTTTTTCCTTTAACACCCCTGTGCTACCCCCACATCCATTGATAATCCGTACCGCCATCTCATCATGAAGCAACCCATACAAAATGTGCTCCACGGAAACATGTTCATGCTGGTGGGCCTTGGCCTCACGAATTGCCATAACCAAGGCGATTTCAAGTTTCGTACTGATCATTGTCACACCTCTTCCATTGTACACTTGAGCGGATGCTCGTTCTTGCGAGACAACTCATGGACCACCGCTACCTTCGTTTCGGCAACATCCCGGGTATAGACCCCAGCTACACCAACTCCGGCTTTATGAACGTTAAGCATGATTTCTGTCGCCGTCACCATGTCTTTGTTGAACACGGTTTGCAGAATCATCACTACAAAATCCATAGTGGTATAGTCATCATTATGGAGCAAGACCTTAAATTGTGGAGGCTCAACCAAGCTGTCTTGCGCCCTGTCTTCAACCCACCCCTTATGCTTGGTCACGGTCTTATTTGACATAACTCTATTAATCCTTTAATCTTTTCAACAAGTTAAGCAACTCATCCTGGTCACCTCTTGCAAATAATTATCATAAGCACGGATACGAGATTTCGCCCAGGAAAAAGTTAATTTTCTTCGAAGTGACTTCATTCGGAGTACAAAATCTCCCTTGCGAACCATCACTCAACAAGTACCTGCCACAAAAAATTCTCAATCACCAGGAGCGGCGGCAGTCCCGAGCTTTTCAACCTGAACTCTGCCGCTAAAAGGTGGCTTAAAATCTCTCCTAACTGACCAACAGTGTACTTTCCGGCCTTCACAAACATCATGTACAGGGCATACGGGTGGCTCGGTAGTTGAGCAAGCCACTCTCCCCTACTCTCCTTCAATGCTGGAAGATACCCCTTTTGGAACACAGGAAACGTCATCCCCTCCACATACTCCACCGAACCTCCCCGTCGCAGTGATGCGACAAGCATGAGCTTTCTCACCTGATTTCGTAAACCGGCAATCATCACCAGCGGATGTACGCCACTGTCAAATAACCGCCCCGCTATGATCAACACCTGAGAAAGATCCCGATCAGTAAAGGCCTCAGTCAATTCATATAAGGCATCTTCTCGAGAACGACTAACCAGCTCTTTAACATCAGCCACAGAAACCTGAGGAGCTTCTCCGACATATAATGCCAGTTTCTCTGTCTCCCGTACCGCTGCCACCGGATGAAAGCCGACACGTTCAAGCAGAATCGGCACCGCCCGTGCCTCCATTGATTTACCGAAATCGGCAAGCGTCTGCCGGACTAGATCGGCCAACAGGGCATCTTGCTCAGTACGGGCAGCCTTGGAGCTGCCATCAGCAACGGCAAGATCAATGACAACCCCACACTTAAGAATACACTTATACAGCTTCTTACGTTTATCAACATTTTCGGCGAGTAACATTAAAATATTGTCATCCGGCAAACCATCTTCAATAGCAGCCATATACAAGTCCGCCGGATCCGCTCCGCCGCCAGCTTTAATAGGAGACGCCTCTTTTCCGACTGCCCCCAAAACTTCGACCAGCCAATCAGTATCCTTCTTGGCGAAATCAAAAGCGGCTTGCCATTGTCCAGCTGACATATCTGGCAGATCATCAATCGCCACCTGAGCAATTGCTGCCAGCTGCGATAAGCAAGAGATCACCTGCCTGCTATTGTTCTTGCCTTGGGCAACAACAGCCTTATCCCAAATTGTCTTAGCCACCTCTTTCGAGTGAAACAGTTTAGAATCCAATACCCGAAATATCTGCCTCCCCGTAAACATACCGTAGGTCTTGAGGTGGTTCAAAGTATTGATTGCATCCTCCTGATCACCATCGACATGGTTAACATTCTGACCGCGAACCACTTGATCAGGAATCAAGGCTTCTGCCAATTGATCAGCCACCTGTAAACTCAGATAGCGATCACCAACTAACAGGTAAACCGGACAGGGCTTACCCTGCTTAATGGCCGTCATCACTTTTGAAATATCACTTCGCTGGTAGGCTGGCATATCAGGCAGGACACTTGGGACAATAGATTGGCATGGAAATGGCGCCTCGAAAACAGCGTGAGGCTACTCCTCGTAACAGGAGGATTCGAATTCCCCCTCTGTTCAGACTAGCGGATGATGAAGACAATAAATTCCTTGGATTCAAGCTACCACACTTTAAGGTGCATCATCGACTCATCTATGCAGTCTGAGTTATCAGCAGACTTTTGTCCATTATAATCACGACACAAAAGTATAAAATGCTTTTTTTACCTTTGACCTTTGGCCCACAATCTTTTACAGTTCAGGGATATAATGAAT
Organism: Desulfobulbaceae bacterium; assembly: GCA_013792005.1. Taxonomy (NCBI): domain Bacteria; kingdom Pseudomonadati; phylum Thermodesulfobacteriota; class Desulfobulbia; order Desulfobulbales; family Desulfobulbaceae; species Desulfobulbaceae bacterium. The sequence goes on along the minus strand of VMSU01000171.1, from coordinate 23,892 downwards.
AGTTATTCATTAATATTTTACGTAACTCCTTTCGACTCAATGTCGACACCTCGTGATAATAAAAATGAGATCTCCCCTTGGCACGGAATACACCGGCCAGGTTCCGGCTCAGCTGGCTCAGACGTCCATGAACAAAGCTACAAAACCAAAGAAAACTGGTTTGCTCATCGGCGGCTCCGGCCTGATCGGCGGCGCTATCACCTATTACTTTAAGACCCACCCCGATGAAGAGATTGAGTTGCTGGCCCCAAACAGTAAGAAACTGAGTCTACGGGTTGCCAATGACATTAAGCAATATTTCAAAAAAATCAAACCCGATTTTATTATCAACACGGCAATCGCCGCCATTGACTCTGACCCCATATTATCGTTTGAAATCAACTATCTCGGTGCGCTCAACCTAGCTAAGGCGGCAATCGAGTTAGGCATTCCTTATATTCACTTCAGTTCTTCGGCAACCATGCCTTCGGGTACAGATCTTAGCGAAGAAGACACCCTGCCCCTGACCCCAGGCCTTGCCAATTATCCCAAATCAAAACTCATGGCCGAGTTAACCCTCCGTCAACTCAAGGAGGCCGAGGGACTCGACTACACCATCATTAGGCTCGCTGTTGTCTATGGCAAGCACGACCACAAAATCCAAGGATTTCACCGGCTTTTTTTCTCCATTGTTGACCAGGCTCTTCCGTGCATGCTGACAAAGCCTGACGTCAAACACTCGTACAGCAACTCAAAAAAAATCGCCCCTTTCATCCATCACATTTTGTCACATCGGGATGAATTTTCGGGCCAAACCTACAATTTTGTTGATCCGGAACCGGTTGCCCTCTCTCAAGTCATTCTCACCATTAGACGCTATCTTCAACTTAAGCTTCCTAAAGAGATTTATATTCCCTATTCGATGGCAAAAGTCTTTAAATCCGCCTTGAAATGGACTATGAAAAAATTAAGTATAATCGGTATCGAGGCACGAATGCCTGCTGAGTTGATGTTCTTAGAAAATTTTTACCGCAGCCAGACACTGTCCTCTTCAAAACTGGCCAACTCAAGCTACGGTCTCCAACAACCTGCGACCACTATCTTCACGGAATTGCCAGCCATCATTGAATACTATCTGACCCGTTGGGAACACTTAAACCTAATTTCATCCTATAACGATTCTTTCTATCACCCCAAAACCCTGGCGGAGGAATTTATAAACAATCCTCAAGAACTGATCGAGTTGGTCCATACCAAAAAAATAGATCCGATGTATGATTTCTGTCTTTTTCCCAACAAAGATCTTTCTTAATAACCATAACCTCCCTTCAGGATTTTTTTATGGATAAAAAACATTTCAGCCTGCTCAGAAAAAGTCTCGGAAAAACCCAAAAAGAACTAGCCGAACTCCTCGGCATCTCCATCAAAACCTTGCACAGCTACGAGCAAGGATGGCGTCAAATTCCCGCCCATGCAGAGCGGCAGATCCTCTTCCTCCTCTCCCGAACACGGGAAAGAGATAGCGATATCAAACCCTGCTGGATCATCAAAAGCTGCCCTCCGAAACGAAAAAAAGCATGTCCGGCCTGGGAGTTTCAAGCGGGGAAACTTTGTTGGTTCATCAACGGCACAATCTGTGAGTGCGATGCTCAACGAAGTTGGAAAAAGAAAATGGAAATCTGCAATAAGTGCGAAGTCATGAAATCGATTCTTCCCGATGTGGAAGAAACTAAATAAACCCTCAATTTTTCGGCCCTGCCGGCCGATAATCTTATCAAATTCGTAAAATAAATTTGCAATGATTACATAAGTATATACTCTTTTCACTCAAATCGATGATGGAGAAAAAAATGATTAACCTACGCCTTTGTCTCAAGAAGTTATTCATTATTCATTGCGCCTTCGCCCTAATTTCCTGGTGCATCCCCTCCCCAACCTCCGCCTCGGTCATCGATGCCCCACACAATGAAACTCAAGGCGTCAAGTGCAGCGATTGCCACGCTTATTCTCTATGGTGGCAGTACTCCCCCGCAACCAACAGCAACACATCATATACCCAAATAACCAATGACGTCTGCAACAAGTGCCATGCTCCCGGACGCACAGCGCCTAATAAGATTGGCCACAACTGGGAATCAATGGCTGACACCCATGACACCTACCTCGGAACATGGGACACCAATTGCCTTGACTGCCACACACCTCACTACCAGGAGCAGCTGAGCTGGCTGAACATTGACCCAGGGCTGAGTTCCGAACTATATCTAGTCAATGGCACCATCAGCGCCGGATCCCTTCAAGTTAACAGCGGCAACAACACCACGACCTTTTCCTACAAAAATGTCGACGCGCACCTGAGCTGGATCAATCCGGCTCTCTGGTCGGAAAAGAGCCTTCCGGGGCGGGGTCTTATTCTATTAATCAAAGATTCTCAACAGAACACTTTTGAAATCAATGCAGCAATCGAGACGACACCTATCATTCCAGGGTCGGCCAATGGCAGCGGGACAATCACAGTCCAAGGCAGCATCCCTATATCATATAACACAGCGGACACCGAATTCTCTCTCATCTATGGACAACTATTGAAAAAAACTATCAACACCCCGAATTCAGGAGCCAGGGATGTTAAATTTTTCGACGCCTCAATTTCTTATGCCGAAGGTAAGACCGGTGGCACTGCTGACCCCGTCTCCAACCCGCCCCAAGGGATCTGCCAAGTCTGCCACACCAATACCAAATACTACAACTCAGACGGCTTGCAGCCAGACCGCGACAACCCAACAGGCCCCAGAATTGCAGCATCCCCCCATAATGCCTCCGCACCCTGTACTGGTTGTCACAGCATCAGCCAGGGATTCCGACCAACCAATGCCGACCACACCTTTATTTCCAGCGCTGGCACCACATGCACCAGTTGCCACAACCAGTCAGACATCATCACCGATACCCACCGTGGTAACTGCACCAACTGCCATAAAGGAACTCTACCTGGCCTGATCGCGCCGTTCTCCAGCCCGAAGTGGCCCACACTCTCCGGTCAAACTCGACAAACCGGCACCTGCTACGATTGTCATAGCCCGATTGAGGCTGCCTTCACCGCTCATCCCAAAGCGTTTGACCACCTCGGACAAGTTGATCCACACCCCAATTGCACCGGCTGCCACTTTCACAACAATAAAGATGTCGTCAGCGTCATTCATGATAGTGACCGCGACCACAACGGCTCTCCCGACGGTAGCCCTTGCTCCACCTGTCATAATCTGACCTATAACACCAATACCGGCGCCTACTCAGGCAGCGGAGCGTTGATTGGACGCGCCGCTCAACGCGGACCCGGAAACTGCACCCGTTGTCATAATGAAATTGCCGTCAACTTCTTTGTTCATCCCAAGTCAAATGACCACACCAATCAGGTGGTAGCCACTCCACAATGCGCCAACTGTCACGACGGCGACCCGGTCAATGACGTCCACAGCTGGAGCTGCGGGATGTGCCATGTCCCACCCACCGGCTTACTCAAAGGGGTCGCCCTTACCAAGGGTCCTGGCGATTGCATGAATTGCCACACGAATTTCTTTATCCACACCAACGCCAATGCCTTAAACCATAGTGTTGAAGTCACCACCTCAACACTATGTATTGACTGCCATACCAGTGCTAACCTGATCACTGATCTGCACGGCAGAAATGGCTGCAACACCTGTCACGACCAATTCGGCGCCCTTGTCGGCAGCGCGGCAGGGCATAACAACGGCGGGGATTGCACGACCTGTCACACCGCCGAGGCAACTGCGATAGCAACGATGGACCACCCATCAGCAGATCACACCACCAATTCCTATGTAATTGCCAATCCGGAAGGAAACTGCACCCATTGTCATTCAGGAGATTCGATAGCTCTGATCCATAACAATAACTGCCTAGGGTGTCATCTCTCCTTAAAAACTACCGACATCCACACCCTGGTCGGTAGCGCCACAGGGAGAGTTGGTCAACCAAGCAACACCTGCCTCAACTGTCACACCACTATCGGCTCTCGATTTACCGCTCATAAAAATGCCTATGACCATGAACTCCAGGTCACAGCCTTAGGCACAAATTGCTTCACCGGAATCGGTTGCCACAACGGTGATCCAATCTGGGATACCCATGAAATGTCCTGCGCAAAGTGTCATGCCAAAGATGGTCGGCTGATTAACCTCGCAGCAAACAAAGGAACTGGCAAAGCACCGACCATCGGCAACAATTGCAACACCTGCCACACCAGTGCCAACTATACCATTCACCCGCACACCCCCTGATCGACTGGCGTTTTGACAAAAAAAGGCCCGGCGCTCAGTGTGCCGGGCCTTTTTTTAACTCACTTGTGATGGAGAGAAGCAGGGCACCTGAGTTACACAAAACTGAACTAGCGTAACTTTAACTTGCCCAAGAACTCAAGATGCTCCCGCAACTGCTGCTCTTCAACGCTAGTCAACTCGAATTTAACCCCAAAAACCTGGTGCTTCACAGACTTCTCGATCCGAGAAATCACAGCATTATTAATAGTAACCTCTCGACTAATCACGGCATCCTTACCCGCCAACGACAAGGTACAAGGTCCAACAAGATCTCTGGGGCCAAGAGCGTGCGCCAGTTGACCAGATAATTTAACACCACCTAAACTAATATTCTCCATGACACTGGTGTTAACTTGGGAGCGGCCCCTCAGAAAAAATGTTGCGGTCGAACCAAGAGGAGTCTCGATGCGGGTCCCTTGGCGCAACTCAAGAGAAAACAGGGACTGCGGCATCATGGTTGCCAAGATAGTATCACTTTCTCGGGTAACGGGACACGAAAATCCTAATATCGGCATCCCCCTAATCTTAAACAACAAATCCTGAATCTGATAGGCACTCCGAAGTTCTAATGGTCGAGCCAACAGAAGATAGGGAATATGCCGATATGAATAAAATGCTATTACCCGACTCTGCAAGGGTCGTTTGCCCTGACGCAGTAAAGTCACCGGTATCCGCCCGTCGATTAGGCCGCTGATGATCTCCATAATCATCCTGGAATCTGTTGACCATGGCTGACGGCGCATCATCTCTGCTCTCCACCGTTTATCGTATCCATAACCAATCCCTCATGATCATGATGAGGTGCAGCATTTGCACAGTGCAAGCTTTGTCATAATTCTGTTATCATATCGACAACTATTGGAATCTGTTAAACCTTTTCCATCAATAATAAATTTCCCTCCCCCCTTTTGGACACCGTGCCCCCCCACAGTTCGGGATTAGACATTGACTTCCTGAGACCTTCTCCGTATTATTTAAATATTGTCCTCCTGTTTTCCTCTTCCACCAGGATCTCCCCATGCGCGAAACCGACTACCTCAAAGAAAACATTAAAGCTGTAGACTTACTCCGCCGAATAGAACGTTTTAAGGCCTTTTCCGATGAAGACATACTTTCCTTCTTGGCCGTAGGAAAGCTAAAAGAGTACGGAGTTGGTGAGACTATCATCAAAAAGGGAGAGATAGACAACTGGATCTATTTTCTGGTTTCAGGAGAAGTGAAGATCGTTAAGGGCGAAAACACCTTCGCCGTACTTAAAACAAGTGGAGATTTATTTGGAGAAATGGGGGTAATTGACGGAGTTCCCCGTTCCGCAAGCGTCTGGGCCTTAACCAAGACCATGGTTCTTGGAATTAATTGCGCTGAACTCAATATCGAACGTAAATCGATAGCCAGTGTCTTTCAATACACAATTTTCAGGCTCTTTGCTGAAACCCTGGCGGACAGGCTTAGGATAACCAATGAAGAAATCATCCGGCTCCAAGCCGAGTTAAAGTCCAAAGAGGCCAAAATTTCCGAGCTTACCAAGAAACAATCTTGACTCTGCTTTATAACTCCAGCAACTCCAACTCCCCCCACACACCAATGGCAGTACCTTTAATAATCAGCACCCCACGCACACCGTCAATTGCGGCGGCCACTGCCAGCGCCGAATCGATATCCCGCTCATTTTTTATCTCATTGCCGATTCTCGTTGCGACCGCGTCAGCCAAAGCTGTTGAGGATGAAAACACTGTCACGGCATCGGCCTTACCCAAACTCAAAGAATGACCCACTGTACCCGACGATGTACAAATACCTGCGGGCATCTGATCCGCACGCAAGCGGATCCCCACCTTATGACTCAACGGTGAGGTGCCGGCAAAAACAGAAACTGTAACGTCGCTCTGACGCTGCAGGTAGATATCTCCCCCATTTTCCACCACAATATCGGTCAACCCGTAACATTTTTGCAGACCTCGGCCAACAAACTCAGCCACAACTCCGGCCACCGCCGCCATCGGTCCGACTCCGGCTCCAGCAGAGGCGGTGTACATCGACTGAATCATTGGCGGAGCTAGCAGGTCATGGGGCAACGGACTCAATGACGACAGAAACGACGGGGTCTTTGTCAGATAATTTTCTAACTGATTCCGGCATTGCCGGACAAGATCCATTGCCGCCTCAGAATAATCCCTGGCTGCCAATATCTGCAAATCGGTTTCCCGAAGCTTAACCTCGAAGGCAACAAGTCCCTCCGCCGCGACCTTGCTCCGATAACTCCGTATGCAGTAAGAGGCAGGGACCGGAGTCTCACTGGCTCGCTTACCTGATTTATGCTTTGTTTGTTTTGCCGTCAATGCTATGATACCCGTAACAATTTGCAGAATAAGATAATCATCAATAAATTGCGCTGTAGCCTCGTCCGATATGCCTCAACAACCTAACATACTAGCAATTTTCACCAGATTTCCCACACCGGGCACCACCAAGACACGGCTCATTCCCAGACTCGGGCCTGACGGAGCAGCAGCCCTACATCGACAGATGACCGAACGCGTCCTTGCTCACGCCAAAAAATTCTGCAGCCAGTCCGCCGCGGTCCTCGAAATTCACTTCCACGGCGGGTCCCTGGAGGCCATGAAACAGTGGCTCGGCCCGCACACCCTGATAAGACAGAAAGGAGCTTCCCTGGGAGATCGAATGGAACACACCTTTCACACGGCCTTTGCCTCGGGGGCAAACAAAACAGTTATCATTGGCACTGACTGTCCCGGACTCACTCATGATATCATCAGCCAAGCCTTCACCACCCTTGAGAACAGCTCGCTGGTACTGGGGCCAGCCCAGGATGGAGGCTATTATCTCATTGGACTCACCACTCCCTCTCCAGCGCTCTTTGTAAATATTGACTGGGGAACTCCTACTGTGCTCGCGCAAACCCTGCTCAGGGCCCAGTCCTTGACCGTCAGTCAACTACCCCCCCTTCATGATGTCGACCGCCCAGAAGACCTTGTCCATATCGATTATCATTCCCACCCGGAATGAGGCCGAACACATCGCCCAAACGATAGAGCGCGCCACGGATGACAACGTATGCGAGATCCTTATCGTGGACTGCGGCAGCGCCGATGAGACGCAAAAAATTGCCCTCCAGCGTGGCGCACGTGTTATCTCATCACCCCCTGGCCGAGCTCGACAGATGAACGCCGGCGCCGCCGTTGCCCAGGGTGACATCCTTCTCTTCCTCCATGGCGACACCTTACTCCCTCTCGGGTTCGCCGACTTGGTCATTACGCTCTTAAACAAAGAGGGGGTGATAGCAGGCGCTTTCTCCCTAGCGATCAACCTACCAGGAACAGGCCCCTTGATCGTATCAGCAATGACTAATGTCCGTTCCCGCGCCCTGCAACTGCCGTATGGTGATCAGGGTCTCTTTCTTACTCGTCACACGTTTATTGAGATAGGAGGATATCCGGATGAGCCCCTTCTTGAGGATGTGCTTCTTGTGCGCCGCCTAAAGCAAAAGGGCCGGATTGCCATAGTCAAGTCGTCAGCGCTGACCTCGGGGAGGCGCTGGCGAGAACTAGGCCTCGTGCGCACCACCCTGATCAATCAAGCCATCATCTTAGGCCACCTAGCGGGCATCCCCACCCAGCGACTTCAAAGCTGGTACCGAATTGGAAAAAAAGTCTGAGATGGCCGGCTGCTTGGGCAACAGCTCTTGTTGAAGATCCTTATCCCGGATGATCGAAGTCATCCATTTGGCGCTGACAGTAAGGTACTGAGAAAAAAAAGCTTTTTGGATAAAAACACTGTTGCTCGAAAAAATTCCTGTTAGCGCCATAAACACCATGGTAGAAATAAATATCGCCTTACCTAACCCAAAAACAGCCCCCATCGACCGGTCAAACCAGCCAAGAAACGTGATATGCATTACTTTCTTCAGGCCTACCCCAAGTACCATGATCAAGACGTATGTGCCAAAAAAAAGCAGCGCATAGGTTATCACGAAACGCAGTTGCGGATTGCCGACCTGAGAGAGGTGTTGTGACAATGAAGGGTAATATGTACCCGCCGCCACATACCCCAAGAACAAAGCAAGTAAAAAAGCTATTTGACGAACAAATCCGATCCATACGCCTCGGACCAGAAACAAAACTGACACGGCAATCACACCGATATCCAGTGCGGTCATAGCGGCTCCTGATGTGTTATATGGTACTGCTCAAGTTGGCGGTGATCAGTTACCGGTTACGGTTAAAAGAAGCGTAGTTAGTCATGCATCATCGTATGATGCATAATATTAGTGAGTGAGATCAACCATTGGCCTGATTACTCACCGTCAACTGTCAACCGCAAACCCGAGTTACAAATTCAGTTTGAAAATGACAGCTTGGACACTTCGAACATTACTCAGACGCCAATCATTTCCGGTTTCATGAAAAATAGCAAGGGGTTTCCCTGCAAATCTTGGATGGAACATTCACTGCTCTCCGCCGATCAAATCACCACCTGCCGTTCCTTGCTTCTGAGAGATGAGTCCGACTTGGCTTTAGCCGTCATCGGACTGAAAGGCCTCGGCGCTGATCTGAGCCGTGAAGGACAGACCGTGGAAAATAGATATCTTAATCCCTGTGAACAAACTCGGTTTAACTCCTTTTCCTTTCCCAAGCGCAAACGGGAGTGGTTAGGCGGTCGAATCGCCGCCAAAAAGGCCGCTATTCACCTCTTGCCGAATATCATCCCCACCGAGAGCGCCTATCATTCCCTACAAGTCGATAATGATCCTGCAGGACGCCCCTATCTGCTAAATCAAGAGTGTAGAGTAGATTCAACATCAGACAACGACATCCGCCATCCAACCCTCCCCGAAATCTCCATCTCCCATAGCGGAGAAGTTGCGGCTGCCCTCGCCGTTACCCGCTCCCCCTGCGGCCTTGACGTCCAAAGAATCACGGCCAAGGCCATCTCCGTCCAGGAACGATTTGCATCCTCCGCCGAACAGGCCGTGCTCAAAACTGCCCCTCTCCTTCAAAAGACCGGCGAGGCCGAGGCTCTCACCCTCCTTTGGGCTGCCAAGGAATCTCTGCGCAAGGCGATAGCCTGCCATCCGCTTCTTAGTTTCAACGAAGTGCACCTCTGCCACCTTGAAGAAACTCCTCACGACGGGCTGATTGCCCGATGCACCAGCCCTCGCCTCCACCCCGAACCTCTTCCTCCTGTCTTTCTTGCCCTCAGTGAAGGATATGCCTGGGCCATCACCATCAACTATTCTATACTCATACCCCTTTAAGTGACCCATATCGATCAACCTGCCGCCAGCTCCTATCGCCTCACCAACAAAAAAGGCGGGGCCCTTGTCAAGATGCCCCGCCGTAACCTGATGATAGTCTCTCTCAAAAACAACCCTGCTCACTACTTCTTCCGCTTCTCCCAATCAGCCAGGAAACTATCGATGCCTCGGTCAGTCAGCGGATGTTGAGCCAACTGCAAGATGACCTTGAAGGGGATGGTGGCGATATGAGCGCCAATCAGCGCCGCATCTAGAACATGGGTCGGATTACGGACCGAGGCGACAATAACCTCAGTGGAGTAGCCATAGTTATCGTATATGGTCATAATATCGCCGATCAAGTCCATTCCTATCAAGGAAATATCATCCAACCGACCAACAAAGGGACTGGCATAAGTGGCTCCAGCCTTGGCGGCAAGCAGCGCCTGAGTCGCTGAAAAAACCAAAGTGACATTAGTCTTGATCCCCTCGGCAGAAAAAATGCGAGTGGCCTTCAGCCCTTCTGCCGTCATCGGCACCTTGATAACGATATTGCTGTGAATCGCGGCAAGCTTCCGACCCTCTTCAACCATACCCGCGGCCTCAAGGCTGATGACCTCAGCGCTTATCGGGCCATCGACCAGCTCCGTGATCTCCCTGATAATCTCTTCGAAAGGACGCTTTTCCCGGGCAATCAGGGACGGGTTAGTCGTTACGCCGTCAACCATGCCCAAGGCAACCGCCTCACGGATTTCGGAAACGTTTGCGGTATCAATAAAGAATTTCATGCGTTGCTCCTTGGTTCGGATTGAAATTTTTTGCGGCACTCCGGGCTGCAAAAGTAATAAGTTGTCCCCGCTATCGTGCACGATTCCGCACCCTGCTGTGGGACATACGTATGACAGAACGGGTCTTCAACCAAAATATCTCCTGCGAGCAGATCGCTCTTGGTTGCCGTTGTCTTAGGGTGACAAGAACAAGAGCCACGCTTACCAAATAAATACCGGTACAGGATATACCCCACCCCGACCAACAACAATAAACGCAATAATCCCAAACTGATTACTCCCAGGAAATTTGATCCACTGCCTGTCCAAGCACCCGCTGTCTCATCACCAAGGTCGTGGCTTGGCTTACCGGATGAAGATGATCAGGGGCCAGCTCCGCAAGCGGGGCTAAGACGAAAAGACGGTTGGCAAGCTCGGGGTGGGGGATGACAAGCTCAGGTTCGCTGATAACCACGTCGTTATAATAAAGAATGTCAAGGTCGATCACCCGATCCTTACCTTGCGTACGATCACGCCCCATAGACTGCTCAGTCTGCAAGAGCAGGGCAAGCAGTTCATGGGGGGACAACTTAGTCTCGCAAACACCCACAGCATTGGTGAACCACTGTTCCGAGGCAATACCCACCGGCTCAGAACGATACGGCTGGGACAAAATCAGCGTAGTCACCCCGGTGAGTCCTCCCAGGCGTCGCCAAGCCTCTCGCAGATTGACCCGGCCAGCGCCGACATTCGAACCCAGACCGATAAAAACCAAGGCCATTAGGCCGTTGTCCCTTGAATAGGTTTTTTCATCTCTTTGTTAGTTGAGCTGGATTTTGTAGCAAGATAAGGGCAGTGACCGAAACGGTCGCAATTCTTTCGCAATCACTGCTAAAAATCCTGTAACCCCAGGACGTCAAACATGGTGTAGAGACCATGTTTCTGGGAAGTAACCCAGGCAGCGGCCAGGGCGGCTCCTTGGGCAAAGTTGTCCCGGCTATGGGCTCGATGAGTGATCTCAATCCGCTCGCCAGCCCCGGCAAAATAAACTGTATGTTCACCAACAATATCACCGGCCCGGATGGTCTGGATGCCGATCTCCTGATCAGTACGAGCGCCGATCATCCCATGCCTCGAATAAACCCCTACCTTCTCCAGCTTTCTGTTAACCGCTTCTGCCACCACCTCGCCAAGCTTCAGTGCCGTGCCGCTGGGAGCATCCTTCTTCATCCGGTGGTGAGCCTCGACAATCTCAATATCGTAGCCATCGCCAAGGACTGAGGCAATTTTAGCGGCCGCCTTAAACAAGACATTGACACCAACCGCCATGTTCGGCGATTGAACACAGGAAAAGTTCCTGCTCAGTTCCTTAAGTTCCGCCAGATTCTCTTGAGTCAGACCAGTCGTGCCGATAACCATGGCCTTCTTGTGCTGGGCCGCTATCCTGGCCAGGGGCATGGTAGCCTCATGAAATGTAAAATCAATAATCACATCACCCGCATCAATGATCTTGCGGATATCATCACTGATGGCGACCCCCAGGCGGCCAATCCCAGCCACCTCACCAATATCCATCCCGACACAAGGATTACCAAGCAATTCAAAGCCACCAGCCACCAGCAGATCCTTATGGTCATTGACCATAGCTGCGATTCTCTTCCCCATCCGCCCAGCCGCACCTGCAATAATCACTTTCGTCATTTTTGTACTCCCTTCCGCCACGTTGCGGCGTCATTGATCAGCAATTTTGATGGCGTCGCAAAAAGCCCGATCTACTGCGTTGCAGCGCACTTTTGCTCATTCGGCACACCATATGTGTGGACTCATTCGCAAAAGCACACTGCGCCTTGTATATCAGCCCTTTTGCTTAGCCATCCCGTGACTTTTTGCAAGACCATCAATTTTAAATCAAGCCACACTCACTCAAGGTCTTTTTGAGCTTAACAAGATTGTCCTCCGTCATCTTGGCCAAGGGCAGACGCGGAGCGCCAGATTTGATTTTACCCATCAGCTCCAAGGTCATCTTGGCTGGGACCGGATTGGTTTCATAAAACATTGCATACATCAAAGGAAAAAGCTTGTAATGAGCAAGCCGCGCGGTTTCGTAGTCGCCGGCCAAGGCGAGGTTGATAACGGCAGCCATGTCCGTGGGAGCGACGTTTGAGGTCACCGAAATCAATCCACTGCCACCGATCGCAATAGTAGGCAAAGCGGTAAAGTCATCGCCGGAGAGCACAGAAAAACCCTTAGGACAGAGACGGATAACGTCACTGATCTGACAGAGGTTCGCTGTAGCCTCCTTGATCCCGACAACATTTTCTATGGTGGCACAACGGGCCACGGTTTCCGGAGTCATATTGACTCCAGTGCGGCTCGGTACGTTATAAAGGATAATCGGGATATCCACCGCCTCAGCCACAGTCTTGAAATGCTGATAAAGACCTTCAGGGGAGGGCCGATTATAATAGGGGGTGATCATCAGCGAGCCGTCAGCGCCAGCAGCCTTAGCGTGACGGGTGAGTTCGATGGTCTCTGCCGTGCTGTTGGAACCAGTCCCGGCCAAAACCGGAACTCGGCCATTGACCGTCTGAACAGTCAACTCCACCACCCGGTGATGCTCTTCATGGCTCAAGGTCGCTGACTCTCCGGTAGTTCCGCAGGGCACAATCCCATTGGTTCCACCCGCAATCTGGAACTCGATCAGATCCTTCAGCCCCTGCTCGTCTAGCTTGCCATCAATAAATGGTGTGACGATAGCAACATATGCCCCTTTAAACTGTGTCATTTCTTCTCTCCGCGTCTATTGTCGATTCGATAAATTCTATAAGTACGCCGGGCTAACGGGATGGCCCACCGCCGGATAAATTGCCTACGTCAAGGCTTCTGCCTGCAGTTGCCCATCATAAATAAATTTGGCTGGTCCCTCAAGATAGACCTGGTCGATATCACCGCTGGCACTTGTCGTCAAGTGAATGATCAACTCATCTCCCCCTGAGGTGGTAACCCGGACCGGACTCTGGGCCTGACCTGTATTTACAGCGATAAGAGCTGAGGCAACTGCACCTGTGCCGCAAGCCATGGTCTCTCCCTCAACTCCGCGTTCGTACGTCCTAACCGAAAGCCCGTGCCCGGTAACTCCCACAAAGTTGACATTGGTCCCTGCTGGCTGATAGATCTCATGGTAGCGAATAATCCGACCCCACTCTGCCACCGGCGTTTCGGCTAGGTTCTCAACAAAGCAAACGACATGGGGAACCCCAGTGTTGACACTGTAGATAATCTTGGTCACTACGCCCAGATCCAAGTCCCGGGCCATCTTCAAGTTGGTCGGCGAAGTGAGCCGTATCCTGACCCCGTCACCCACCACCTCGGCGGCAATAACTCCGGCCACGGTCCGAAAGCGCATCGAAGCCGGGGCAATCCCAGCACGATAGGCAAAACGGGCGGCGCAGCGAGCACCGTTGCCGCACATCTCCGCCCGACTGCCATCAGCGTTGAAAAACTGCCAGCGAAAGTCCTCTTCCTCATCCTCTTCAATCAAGATCAAACCATCCGCCCCGGCTGAAAACTTATGTCGACAAACCAATCGGGCAAAGTCCTGCATCTCGTCCGGGGCCAGAAAGGGCTGCCGGTGATCAAGCAGAATAAAGTCGTTGCCCGTCCCGCTCATCTTAGTAAAAGAAATTGGGAAGTGGAAATGCGTAAATTTGTTAGTCATCACCTTGAATCACATCCAGACTGCTCAGGTTATCGGTTTGCGGTTGTCGGTTGACGGTTAGTGATTGTTACCAATGACTGGTATCCGTGAGTCTGTTAACCGTAAACCGGTAACTGATCACCGCTAACCTAAGATAGTTATCTATTCGCTCAACAGATGGAGGATAAGCACATCCACCGCTATTCTCCATCAACCTGAAGTTATTCCCCTGCCTGCTCCCAGGTGGGGACACTCTCGCCCCGAATCAGACTGGCCAAGGTTTCCCGTTGGCGAATTACCTGAAACTCGCCGCCTCGAACCATGACCTCTGCTACCCGAGGACGGGAGTTGTAATTGGAGGACATGGAGAATCCATAAGCCCCAGCGCTCATTACTGCCAACAAGTCACCTGCCACAGCCACCGGCAGTGATCGCTCCCGGGCAAGAAAGTCGCCCGTCTCACAGATAGGCCCCACTAAATCAGCGACAGCTTCCCCTTGACCACGATCCTCAACCGACCTGATGCCATGATATGACCCATAAAGACTAGGCCGAGCCAAGTCATTCATTCCGGCATCAACAATTATAAACTGCTTGGTCCCGGCCTTAGTGTATAGGACCTTGGTGACCAATATCCCGGAGTTGCCCACTATAACCCGTCCCGGTTCGATTATCAAGACACAGCCCGGCACTGCTGCCAACGCCTCTTTTAACGCAGCGGCATACTCTGTGGGCAGGGGCGGCTCTTCCTGATCATAACGAATACCCAAACCACCACCCATGTCAAGATAGCGGATAGCAACCCCAGCCTGCTCCAACCGTTTGATAAAGGCAATCACCTTATTGATAGACTCAACAAAGGGGGCCACCGTGGTCAACTGTGAGCCAATATGACAGCTCACCCCGACCACCTCGATATGGCTCATGGCCATGGCTTCGGCATAGACCTCAGCCGCCGTATCAATCGGCATCCCAAACTTATTCTTAGCCAGTCCAGTAGAGATATACGCATGAGTTTTAGGATCAACATCAGGGTTAATGCGAAGCGCCACGGGGGCCTTGACATTCAGATCGGCGGCCACCGCCTGGAGGGCAGCAAGCTCCTGGGCTGACTCGACGTTGAACATCAATATTTTACTATTCAAGGCATAACGCAGTTCCTCCGGGGTCTTGCCCACGCCCGAATAGACGATCTTGTTGGGATCAACACCAGCGGTCAAGGCCCGAAACAATTCGCCTCCGGAGACGATATCAGCTCCACCACCCAACTCTCCGAAAAGATTGAGAATCGCAACATTAGAACACGACTTAACCGCAAAACAGGTAACATGGGGGATCTCGGAAAAGGCCTGATCAATCGCCTGAAAATGCCGGGTAAGAGTCGCGGCGCTGTACAAATAAAAAGGGGTGCCAACGGCTTCGGCAATCACCGGCACCGGCACGTCCTCACAATGGAGAACATTGTCTCGATAATCAAAATGATTCATGATACAACTCCTTGGAAAATACACTTTCATTGGCTGGTGTTGCCGTGTCAAAAGAGGTCACGGCCCAATAGCACCCACCTGAAGCCTCAGTCAGATGATCGACATAGGTCATCGCCTCCCGACCAACCTCACCAATCAGGGTCAATTTCTTCTCATCAGGCATACGCCGATAAATTCTGTAACCGGCCAGGTCATGTTCACTGTTTCGTTCCCACAGCAACTTAATTCCTTGATCAATTACCACTCCGGTCAAGCCACGCGGCGGTACTGGGGCGGTAAAATCTGCCGGGGTCTGAACTGCAGTCTGGCTGGCCAATCCAACCAACCGGGTCCCGTTTAACTCACGCTCCGCTCTAACCTGATAGTAATAGGTCTGGCCGTTCCTCAACCCGGAATCCGTATAGGAGATTTCGGCCACCTGGTCGCCGACCGTTCGGAAATTGTCGGAGGTCAAAGACCGGTATACCTGATAGTTAACCCGCGAAGAAAAGGGTTGACCATCGACCAAAGTACTCACCGGCTGCCAGCGTAACTCTATTTTTCCATCACCTGCTGTAGCAATCAGCTCCCCTGGCGCTGCTACCGGAGCGGCCCAGGCAAAACTGACGGTGTTCGAGTCTTCACTGACCAGACGCCACCCAGCCTTGGTCTGCACCTTGTAGAAATAACGATGCCCCGGCCGGAGAATGGTCTCGGTATAACGAGCCTCACGTTTTTTAACATCAGTAATGGCGTTACCCGATTCAACCTCAACCGCTGAGCTAAAGGTTATCGGACAGCCGGAGCAATACTCTTCATTCGGAACCACTGCCCGCAGCACCAAAAACGAATGAAGTCCAGGCAGATCTGAACCTGCAGTGGTCTGCTCAGGGTAACTCCAGATCAGAACTACATTATTTTCATCCTGCTGATAACGCAGATCGGTAATCGGCAGAGGAACGGCATCCTGCGGAGGGATCGGCAGCGTCTTTCGCCCGCAGCCAAGGCAGGTAAGACAGAGGGTAATGGCAAGCAGAAGCCGCCAAACCCGGCCGTCGCCCTTGTTCCTCATAGACCCAGCATTTCCTCGGCCTGCGCCAGAGCAGCAGCCACGGTCTGCCCCGATGTACCCCCAAGAGAGATCCGACTATTCACCGAGCCCTCTGCTGACAGAACGGCAAACACATCGTCCTCAACCAAGGGGCTAAACTGTTGCAGCTCGGCTAGACTCATCTCGATCAACTCCTTACCAGAGGACAGTCCATAGGCCACCGTGCGACCTACAATGGCATGGGCCTGACGGAAGGGCACATTCTTTTTCACCAGATAGTCGGCCAGATCAGTAGCAGTCATATAACCGCCAATCGTTGCGCTATGCAAACGCTCCTCGTTAAATTCAAGGTGCAACAGCAGTTCGGCCATAATAGCAACGCTCGCACTCACGGTATCCACCGTATCGAATATCGGCTCCTTGTCTTCCTGAAGGTCACGGTTATAGGTCATGGGCAACCCCTTGACCAGCGTGATCAGACACATCAGGTTGCCGGTGACCCGGCCGGTCTTGCCGCGAATCAGTTCCGGGATATCCGGATTCTTCTTCTGAGGCATGATGCTGGAGCCGGTACAGAAGCTGTCTGCCAAACGGACAAAAGAGAACTCCTCGGTAGTCCACAGCACTAGCTCCTCCGACAGGCGGCTCAAGTGCAGTTGGATCAAAGTACAGGCGGAAAGAAACTCAATGGCAAAATCACGATCCGCCACTGTATCCATGCTGTTGCGGGATATAGCCGGAAAATTCAGCTCTTTTGCCACAAACTCACGATCGATAGGCAAACCGGTGCCAGCTAAGGCTGCAACGCCTAAGGGCATGACGTTAATCCGTTTCAGACCATCGGCCAACCGCTCGCGATCACGGCCAAATTGCTCGACATAGGCCAGAAGATGATGGGCCACCAGCACCGGTTGAGCCCGCTGCAGATGGGTATAGCCCGGCATGATGGTGTGCTGATAGCAGCGGGCCAGGCGGACAAAAGAGTGTTGCAGAGTGAGCAACAACATCATCAGCCGCTCGGACTCCTCCCTCAGATAGAGCCGAATATCGAGAGCAATCTGATCGTTACGGCTGCGGGCCGTGTGCAGTCGCTCACCAGCCGCCCCGATTTTTTCAACCAGAGCCTTTTCAATATTCATATGAATATCTTCAAGTTCAGGCCGGAAGATAAATGTCCCGTTTTCAATCTCAGCCTCTATCTCGGAAAGACCCTGCTGAATGCTCTCCCCCTCTCCTGGAGTGATCATCCCCTGCTTGACCAGCATCTTGGCATGGGCTCGACTACCCAGGATATCGTGGCGATAAAGTCTGGCATCATAATGAATGGAGGCTGTAAAGGCTTCCACCGAGGCAGCGGTCTTTTCAGCAAAACGACCTCCCCACAGTTTAGCCGGGGCAGTGGTGGAGTTTGATTGATTGTCGGTCATGAATGGCGCTCTAACAGAATTAACAGTAACAAATTTAGCAACAAACCATTATTCAGTCATGCAATAATGGGGTTCGCAATGCTCTACACAATCCCAGATCACAAAGCTTTCAAGGCCTGAATCTTCAATCGCAAGGCGTTCAAGCGGATAAAACCGCCGGCGTCAGACTGGGTGTAGACGGCGTCTTCCTCAAAGGTAGCAAAGCTTTCCTGATACAGAGAGTTCTCCGACTTTCTCCCCACCGGAGTACAATTGCCCTTATAGAGTTTCAGCCGCACCACCCCGCTGACCGTGGCCTGTGCGGCATCCATTGTGCCCTGCATCAGCCGCATCTCTGGAGAAAACCAGAAGCCGTTGTAAATCAATTCAGAGTACCTAGGGACCAGACTGTCCCGGATCTTCATCACCTCGCGATCCAGGGTGATGGTCTCCAAATCACGATGGGCGATACGCATGATAGTTCCACCTGGTGTCTCGTAGACCCCCCGGGACTTCATCCCGACAAAACGGTTCTCGACCATGTCCAATCTGCCGATGCCATTGGCTCCACCCAAGGCGTTGAGCCGGGCCAACATAGAGGCGGGACTCAAGGTCTCGCCGTCGAGGGCCACCGGATTGCCATTCCGGTATTCAATTTCGATATAGATCGGCTTGTCCGGGGCGTCTTCAGGGGCCACTGACAACTTGAACATCGAGGCCTCGGGCTCATTCCATGGATCTTCCAGGAGGCCGCCCTCAAAGCTGATGTGCAAAAGATTCTCGTCCGAACTGTAGGGCTTGGCCTTGGTTACCGGCACCGGGATGGCATGTTCTTCAGCATAGGCCATAAGTTTTGTCCGGGAATTCAAGTCCCAGATCCGCCACGGGGCAATAATCTTAAGCTTGGGATTTAAAGCCATATAAGTAAGCTCGAACCGGACCTGATCATTCCCCTTGCCAGTCGCGCCATGGCTGACCGCATCACCCCCCTCCTGCTCCGCCACCCGCACCTGTTCTTTGGCAATGATCGGGCGGGCAAGTGAGGTGCCCAAGAGATACGATCCCTCATAAATGGCATTAGCACGGAAGGCTGGAAATACATAATCCCGGACAAACTCCTCGCGCAGGTCGGAAATCACTACCTTTTCAGCGCCAGTTGCTAAACCCTTGGCCCGAACCGCATCCCAATCCTCAGTCTGGCCGACATCGGCGGCAAAGGCGATAACCGGGCATTGATATTCCTCAGCAAGCCATTTAAGAATAACAGAGGTATCGAGACCTCCTGAATACGCGAGAACGATTTTATTGATCTGTGCTGTCATTTGAATAGGGGGAATTAAGGTTAGTTATAAAGGGATTTTTCATGGAACAAGGCCGTTAAGAGATCAGCCGAGCAGATGCTTTTCCAGGATCGCCTTGTGAATATGCAATTTGTTTTCAGCTTGGTCCCAGGCCACACTCTGCTGCCCCTCAAGCACATCGTCGGTGATCTCTTCTCCGCGATGAGCCGGCAAACAATGAAGAATTATGGTATCCGGTTTGGCCTGCTTAAGGAGCGTGGAATTGACCTGGTAGGGCTGAAAGATCGAAAGCCTCTCCTCTGCCTCAGCCTCCTGTCCCATCGATGCCCAGACATCAACATTAATGGCATCTGCATCTTTAACCGCCAGCAGAGGATCCCGCACAAGGGTAATTGGCTTTACCGCATCTTTTTGAGCTTGAACCAGTATCGTCGAATCCGGATCATAGCCTTGAGGGCAGGCCAGAGTTAAGGCAAAACCCATGCGGGCCGCTGCCTGGATCCAGGAATTGGCCATATTGTTGCCATCTCCGACCCAGACGACATGCAGGTCCTGCATCCGGCCTTTTTTCTCGATGACAGTCATAATATCACTCAAGATCTGGCAGGGATGGTGCAAATCAGTCAAAGCATTAATCACCGGTACCGTAGAGTAACGGGCCAGCTCATCGACAATCTCCTGGCCGAAAGTTCTGACTACCATCCCATCGACATAACGGGACATAACCCGGGCCATATCTTTCAGTGGTTCATTACGAGCCAGCTGGGTATCGCGCCCCGGCAAGTAGATGACCTGTCCGCCCATGGCGTACATTGCCGCTTCAAACGAAACTCGAGTACGAGTGGACGGCTTCTCAAAAACCAACCCGATAATCTTTCCCGCCAAACTTTGGTGACGAACACCGGTCTTGGCTTCTTTTTTTAAAATCAGGGCGCGATCAATATATGCCGCAAGATGAGCCCCGTCATAATCCCATAAACTGGTTAGATGCATTGCCTTTAACCTACAAATAATTCAGGCCCAACCGTGGTGTCATGGCAACCGCTGCCACATCAGGATTGGGCCAAATTTTTATCAATACAAAATATGTCCTATTTTGCAATCATTTTTTCACCCCGCTCGGCACGGATGAGCGCATCTGGCTAGTCCAGAATCCTCCTCTTTGTTCTCACAACAGAGATCAATTTACCCACGCCAACTTTTCCATCCCCTCACATTTTAGGGAAAAAAAAGAGTCAGCAGATTCCACTTAACACGGCCTCAAGACCATCTATCATCAGGTCGATCTCCTCCTCACTGACAATAAGTGGCGGGATAAATCGCAAGGCCACGTTACCAGCAAAGTTAGCCAGCACTCCGTTTTCAAAAAGCGCCTTGATTATTCCTGGCCCTTGAGCCACCCCGGCATCCGTCATCACCAGGCCCTGGATCAAACCCATCCCGCGGACCCCTTGAAACAAGTCCGGGTATTTCACGGCTACATCCGACAATCGGCGGGCAAGATACGCCCCTCGGCTTTGAACCTGTTCCAAAAATCCGGGTGCAAGCAGTGTCGTTAACACCGCCACCCCGGCAGCACAGGACACCGGATTACCCCCAAAGGTAGAAGCGTGGGTTCCCGGCACCAAAGCGGTCGCAATTTTTTCAGTGGTCAGCATCGCTCCTAACGGCAGACCGTTACTGATAGCCTTGGCGAGAGTCATGATATCCGGGGTCACTCCGAGCTGCTCATGGGCGAACAAAGTCCCGGTCCGGCCCATACCTACTTGAACCTCATCAAAGATCAAAAAGAGCCCGTGCCTATCACATATCTCTCTGATTCCCATCAGATAATCATGCTCCAAAGGCCGAACCCCGCTTTCTCCCTGCAACGGCTCACAGAGGATGGCGCAGGTTGCGGGTGTAATCATGGCTTCCAGAGCCTTGAGATCGCCAAAAGGAGCGGCAGCAAAACCCTGGGGCATGGGTTCAAAACCCTGATGAAATTTTTTCTGCCCTGTGGCCGCCACCGTAGCCAAGGTACGGCCATGGAATGACCCTTCAAGGCTGATGACTTCGTAACGACCCTCTGCGCTTGCAATACGAGCAAGTTTAATTGCTGCCTCATTGGCCTCGGCGCCGGAGTTAGCGAAGAAGACCCGATCAGCAAACGAGTGAGCAACCAAGGCTGTTGCCAGCTTGGTTTGTGGCTCGGTATGAAAGAGATTGGAGACATGGACAAGCTTCGCCGCCTGTTCACAGATGGCTTTGGTCACCACCGGATGACAATGGCCAAGACTGCAAACCGCAATCCCGGAGAGAAAATCAAGGTATTCCCGACCATCAGCGTCTTTAAGATAACAGCCCCGACCCTCGACCATTGCCACTGGAAACCGGGTATAAGTCCCGATAAAGACGGCGCTACTCTGATCAATAATTTCCTTATTTGATGTCATGCCACCACCTCAGAGCCGATTCCCTGACGGGTGAATATCTCGAGCAGAATAGAGTGCTCCAGACGCCCATCAATAATATGCGCCTTCTTGACTCCGGCCAAGACCGCATCCATGCAGCAGCGGACCTTGGGAATCATGCCGCCAACAATGATTCCTGCCTCAATCTGCTCTCGAGCCTCAGCGCACGTCATTGTTGGAATCAAGTTTTTATCCTTATCCAGAACCCCTGCAACATCGGTCAACAGGACCAATTTTTCCGCCTTGAGCCGCGAGGCAATTGCTCCGGCCACCAGATCGGCGTTAATATTATATGACTGGCCATCATCTCCGACTCCAACCGGGGCTATGACCGGGATAAAATCCTTCGCATCCAAGACCTCCAGCACCTCTGGATTGACGGCTGTAACTTCACCCACCCGACCTAAATCAATAATTTCAGGTGGCGCATCCTTGAGCTGACTCTTCAGGATCTTCATCTTCCTGGCCCTGACCAAGTCGCCGTCCCGGCCAGAGAGACCAACCGCCTTCCCGCCATGGAGATTAATCAGGCTGACAATCTCCTTATTGACCTTCCCGACCAGGACCATTTCCACCACATCCATGGTCGCGCCGTCCGTCACCCGCATCCCTTGGACATAATCGGATTGGATATTCATTTTTTTCAGAAACTCGTTGATCTGAGGGCCGCCTCCATGGACAATGACCGGATTAATGCCAATGTATTTCAGCATAATAATATCGAGCGCGAAACTCCGCTTCAAGGCATCATCCACCATAGCGTGGCCGCCGTATTTAATGACCACCGTCTTGTTGGCAAAGGTCTTAATGTAAGGCAGGGATTCAATCAGAACTTTTGCCTTTTCTACCGCTGTTTTCATCAGCCTCTCCTTCTTCGATCATGGCGCGCATTCCGCATTAGCCGCCACCGTTCAGAGCCCTTCTCGGGCGTACTAAAAAAAGTTGGGGAGACCGAAGTCTCCCCAGTGGTTATTTGTCTTTCTCACTTCTTGAAATCAAACAATGCCACAAAACCATCTCAACCCAGCATGAGGACTAATCGGATACTGACATCGAAGCTTCGGTAACCACACTATTAGGCGTTACCACTTTGACATTAAACGTTCCTACGGCCGCAGAATTGGTGCAGGAGTTGGTATCCTTACTATATGTTCCATCACTCTTCATGGTCACCGAAATCGCACCAAATGCCGCAGTCCCTAAGGGGATGGGGGGACAACCAGGAGCTGAGCTGTTGCAGCCAGCTGTGTTAGGAACTGTATAAGTCCCTTGACCGACGATACTCCCGTTATCGGAAGCAAAAGTAACATTAGTACCAGCCGGCATGGCATTACCGTTTTGATCCACCACGATGACGGTAATAATGCTGGGCGCCCCGGCTGATTTTGCCGCCACGCTACAAGGATCGAGTACAATAGGATTCCCTCCATTAATACCGATAACAGCCGTGGAGGTCGAAAAGACGATAACGATGCTGGCCCGAACATCAATAGATTTTTGCCCGCTACAGATATTGGCTCCGGCAGTGCACAGCAATCCGTTGTAAAGGCCATCCCCTGAGCTGGTAGCCCCAACATTACCTCCGAGAGTTATGCCATCAAAGAGACCATTTCCATTAAAATCTATATACGGCTCCTTCTGAGGGTCTCGCACCCCGTTTTCATCGTAATCCAAATAGGCCTCACCGATATCCGTTGCATTATAATCGGCATCATACATCTCCAAACTATTATCCACGGTCCCATTACTGTTGAGATCCACAAACGCCTCTTCTCCCGTAGTCCGAGCCAGGATGGTGACTCGCCCGTTTTGCGGTCGAAAATTTTGACTAGTAAGTTTCACCGAGCAGGCATTATCCTTCGTAGTACAGGCAGACTCCACTGCCCCTCCCTCGCTGGTGAAATACACAACGGTGCCGTCCACCACCGGGTTATGGAAATGGTCGGCCAAACGGACAGTCAGATCGGTTGTTTTACCGTCATAATTCCCGCCTTCGATGTTAAAAATGCTGGCGCTAAGAGAAATTGAATCCTGTGCTGGAATACCTGTAGAGATATAGAGCAGGTCCGATTGCGTGGAAATTGCTCCTGTGGTTGCGGTCACCCGAACAGATGTACTCATCGTCCCAGCTTGAACATAGGTAACGACCTCGCCAGTCACCGGGTCCGACAACGC
>VMSU01000170.1 GCA_013792005.1 Desulfobulbaceae bacterium | reverse complement strand
CCTTTAATTGAAACCCGAAAAGGCTGGGCCCTCTACCAAAGAAATGAACTTCTTTCGATCGCAACTCAATCTCTTTTTTGGGCCATGCTCGATTTGTTGGATGGAGCGGAGCGAGACATATACAACACCGAGGAATTTGTCTCTTGGGTTCTGCACACCGAGATTGTCAATGAAGCTCTTGCTGGCGATGGCGCTAAGGTTATTGAGCAGTTAGTAACAGAAAGACGTAATGCAATACCCGCAATGTCAGCGTGGGAGGATGAGAACCATGAGATTGCTTTAGGAAGAAAAGCGCTCACTCTCTATGCCGACCATAAAAAACGGCGGGTTCATACAGAGATTATCCGTACCAGTCTTGAAATATTGATCACATTGATTGCTCGGGGGTGGGATGAAGGGGGGTATGGCCGAAAATTCCCTTTCCCGGAAGATTACTTCGCATACTACCCTATTAATCTAAACAGTTTTGAGCGGCTCGCATTAAATGAATGGAAGAACATGCAGTTTAAAGAACTGTTGGGGTGGCTTATCAATCATTGGAGCATTGAAGCACACATGCGAGTTGCACTTCAAAAGATGAATCGTGATAGGCGGGATACATTTCAGGTTCGACCAACAGATCAAGGGTTGAAAGTTGTATCCAAACCGGAACCAGTCTATACCACGCCGAGATTTAGACAAGCACTTCAGGTTTTACGAGATATTGGGGCCATTGAGAAACCAGATCCCAGTAAAAATATTTTCAGGCTCACCGAGTATGGAAGGATTCAGCTAAATGCAGTCGGGTGAACAAGAAGTCTCCATATACGAAGTCCTGAAAGACAGAAAGTTCGAGGCTTCGGTCATCACGACATACAATGTGTACTTCCCTTTTTACGAAGACGTTGTACTAAGACGCCTTTCTGCCTCGGGAGCAAGGCACAACATTCTCATTGTCGATAAAAAACAATTAGCTGACTGCATGAAAACTCCTTCCTTGCGGCCTCGCTTGGCAGGGTATGGATATACGCTAGTTCCCATGGACTTTGGGGGAGCGTTTCACCCTAAAATTGCACTCTTTGTAGAGCGTAGAAAGGGAATCCTGTTTGTTGGCAGCCATAATATGACAATCAGCGGGTTCGGAATAAATCGTGAGCTGACCACTAAGGTTGATATATCGGCAAAGGAAAAATCGGGTGTTAATAGCGCACGATATGTCTTTCAAAGCATTCTGGCATGGGTGACAACTCAACAAGATCTTGGGGCTTATTATTTTGAAACGATTCAATCGCTCACTCAATTTGCCCCCTGGTTAAAAGGTAAAATTGAAGAAAGTACGACTGGGATTCAACTCTATTGCTCTGATTCGAATGAAAAGTCTCTCTGGGAAAAGGTAAAAGAAGTATTGCCGAAGAGAATAAAACGGGTTTTGAGCATTTCCCCTTTCTTTGACTCAAGGCTTCATTTTCTTTCTACTGCCGCGTCAGAACTCCAGATAGAAGAAATTATAATCGGCGTTGAGCCGAGTTCTGTTGAAATCGAGAAACATGGGAGTCTTTCTGGCGCAATTAAATTTGTAGACGCCTCCCAACTTTATAAAAAGCACGGCTACCTTCACGCAAAGGCATATTTGTTTGAAGATCATTCCCACAATCATTGGCTCATCACAGGTAGCGCCAATGCCAGTTTCCCGGCTTGGCTTGCGGGTCCTTCTGAAAGAAACATTGAGGCAATTGTCTTACACAAAGGCGAGTTAGCAATCACAGAAGCCAAGAAAATAGGGATTGTTGAACTCCCATCCTTTCCGGAGTTGTCTGAAACACAATGGATAGAAATTGCTGAACGTCGAAAAAAGCAAAAAGAAAGCGAAACGAAGTCCCTGATACAACAGAAAACGGGAACATGTCTGTGTGAGGGCGATCAGCTTGTGCTCTCGGAGAAGCTATTAGGCGGCAAGGTCTTTGACAATGCCATATGTTATGATGCAAGTCATAACATTTTAGGGGCTATTTCGAAGTGCGAATATCTCGATGGAAATGTAATCATTTCTCTTAAAGCCATCCAAACAGACATCCCCAGCATAAGATTTGTCCAGCTAGAAACGTCTGATAAGAATAATTGTTTTGCCTATGTGCACCATCGGGAGCAGATCGAAAGGAAGCTTGTCTGTTCCCACCAAGCACAATTCAGAGCCTCGTTAGCCAGTCTTAGCAGTGAAAATCCAGATATTGAGAGACTTATTGTCACAGTCGAGAAGATAATCTTTGATAACCCGCCAGAAATACCTCCCCATCTACGGAAAGATCCCTTTAAAAAAGCGGCGCAAGAGGAAGGCTTAGTTGATAAACCAAAAGAAATAGACAGCCTAGCTGTTCATCTCAAAGAAACTTCCGCAGAGAAAAAGCGAATCCGATTGGTTCGCTCAGGGGATCTAGGTCACTTACTAGATGTGTTAATTCATCATCTTGGGATGGGGCTTGAGAAATCAAGGGATGTCATTAAAGACTCAACAGATCAACTAGGTCGTTCCGAGGAAGAACAAATTGGCATTGACGATGCCGAACAGAACGATAGAACGAAGATTGACCCAATAGTAATTGTAAAAACCTGTAACAACAAGGTCCGGAATTTGGTCGGCAGGATGCTTAAACAGCTCGATGCCGTTTCAAGTAAGCAGGAAGTAGATCATGTGCTGCCAATTGTTCAACTGGTTGCTGTGTTGGCTTTACTCCGAGAATTGCGGCTATTAGATGTCAATGCTCCGTGGATGCCGGTCGGCACCTCTTTATTCCCGCTGAAAGAGCGTGAACGTTTACTGCTCGGCTGTATTAAATATCTGTATGGGGCATCCTTTCATTTATTTGAAAAAGCTCTTCAAGAATTGACCGATGAACCAAAGGACGAAATATCTCGCCTGCGTGGCTTATTACTTTGGCTTGCCAGAGACAGCGGGATAGATATTCGCTCTCGTGTTATACTCGGCGAAACTCTTGAAGAGAGAAGAACTAGAATAATAAACCAGTACCAAATGCTCTGTCTCGCTCCAGCTGTATCCAAGGATGACATCGCGAAAGAGGAGGCAAGTATAAGTATCTTGCATACTGCAAATCCGATAAAGAAGGCAGATGCCGCAGAATGGTTAAAGAAACATCTCATATGGGGGCATTGTCTTAAAGGGTATATCCCAAAAAACTTCGATAGGGCGAAAATTGCCAAAAGACCCCCGCAAACAGGAGATATTGTATTTAATTCCCTGATTGAAAATCCGACTTTGTTTGTAGTTTTGCGAGCTACCAACAGCCTTACTAACGTCGTAAATTTTGAAAAAGACAATCTTGAGGGTGGATATGCTACGTCATGTTTAGCGGTTCTGGATATACCGTTGGCTGTCCTTGCAATGCATTAGAACTGATTTGTGATGTAATTGAGGAATCTTAAATCTAGGCCCATTGAGCAAATTATATGATAACGGCTTTTGTGTCATGAAGCGCACAGAAGGTGATTGAGGTAATGTGTCAGTCACAGCCACTTGTTAAATGTAATCGACTAAAGATGTATCTGTTCATGAATCGCTGACTTGTTCTCTTTGAGTCAAGTCAATAACAATCACGTCTATTGCTTCAACTCCGGGATATTGCCCAGCGATACTCTGCCAATAGATTTTCAAAGCACCGGCAAGTTCACTCAATCCAACTAGCTGACCGTTAACCATCCATCGCTTTTCTGGCCCTCTACCTTGAAAGACCAGTAACATCACGCCACATCCAGCACTTTCTTCTCGTAGATAATCACCTGCCAACTGATTTCGCAGCCGCTCGCAAAGATCTGGGCCTGTCCAGTCCTTATCGAGCAATTTCAACTCGATAGGAACAGGAGAATGTACATTAGTATTGTGCAACCAGATATCCATACGTTGGCTGTTCGCCAGCTCTGGTTCCTGGGCAGTAGTGTATTGGCGGTGGCACTGCTGATTGAGCCAACCGGCTATCAACGTGCGCATCTCGGTTTCTCCATTAGAGCGCTGCCAAGTCCGCCAAGGGCTGTCATTCCCACGTTCCAGCCAATTCTTCAGATCATGCAGGTGTTGCACGGCCAGATCAAAGAGCTGGCGATGAGTTGCAGGTGTGATCGTTTGCAACCTGTCAAAAGCATTGACCTGCTCAGCTGTCCAAGATTCCAGATCGCCATCCTCTTCTGCTCGTTTATAGGCCTGCTTTGCCATCCAAGGACGATAATTGGGGTCAGGGTGTTCATGAATCAGCTGCTTAATGAACGTGTAGCTCGCTTTGCCCGGTATTTCAGATAAAAGGTTAAACAATCTGTTGCGTGCATCCTGTGCATCATCACGCAGTTCTGGGGTGTACACGCCTCCATTCGCACGGTTAATATCCTCTTGAACGCGAATGTACCGGTGCATCAGGATATATAGAGACTTCAGATGCTCTGCTGTGCGAAAATGACCAATACTAGGGCCACCATTTCTCACATGGCTCCCTCCCATTAGCGCTGTTACGAAGATTTGTGCAGAGCGACTCGCCACCTCCTCATCTAGACCTGACAACCACTGCTCGACTTCAGTGATACCATTTGCCGGATCACAATCGACACGAAGCGCATACCACCATGGAATGCTTTCCCGGTCATTAGTCTGCTCTATTTGTCGCCTAGCCAGTGCCGCTAGCCTAGCCGGGTCAGTTCCGCCATTGGCCAAGATGTGTAGACAATAGTGTCGGTTCTTTTCGATACGGGTTGGATTGGCCTCCACCCACTCCAGTAGCACAGGAGCCATAGACGAATGGAGCCAAGGCGCATGGTAGACCAGATCATGCAGAATATAGTGCATCGGCTGATCCGATCCAGTGTTCTCAAGTTCCCAGAGTAATTCCTGAATCACGGCCTCATTGACCAATGCAGGAAATGCCTTATGTACACACTCAAACCAACTGGGAAACCCATTAAGTTCCCAGGTGATATAGCGCAAAGCGTGACGAACCTGTGACTCATTAAGATGGCGAGGAAAATCAGCCGTCTCAGCTGCCTCTATCTCTAGTCCAGCCATAGCGAATATCAATGAACAAAGGGTGGTGTTGTCTCTTTTAACCCCTTCAGATTGCAGAGTCGGCATGAAATGCCGCCAATGGTTGATGGCAGCATCGCGGTAAGCTCGAGCGACGGCATCGCCGAAATCAGGGATGAGAGCTTGCCAATTTGCACCTTCAGAACGACTCGTTTTCAAGTCTCTGCCTAGTACTTCATGCAGTAACCAACATTGATCGTTGGTCCATTCACCCGGAGTAAAATTGGGTGGATTACGGACTCGATCTGGATTGATGCGTAACTCCTCTATCCAAGTGTCGCGAGCTTGTTTTTTTCGTTTATTCTTCTCATCCTGCTTTCGTAAGTATTCTGTATGTTCTTCTTCTTGCCTTCGTAGCATCTGTGGTACAGGAGGATTGAGGAAGATCTCCAGTTGATCTCGCAACACATGATCATCAGCAACAGCACCTCGCAGGCTGGCTAGAACGTGTGCAAGCCTGTCAGCTTGCACATAAACCCTATATGCAGTGCTAAGTGCTACCAACCTGTCATCTTTCAATTGGCGGCAACCAATGTAGTTGAGCAACCTAGACAAGCTCGCTGCGTCGAAGGCCCAATAATGGCCCAGCCATGAAATAGACCAGTCATTGGTCAACGGTTCACCAGATTTCAGTGCCGTGGCGGCCCGTGCCTGGTCGACACTGGCCCAGTAGAGCGCGTCATTAAGTTCCGGCCAATTGGGAACATATTTATGTAAATCACTCTTGTATTCTCTGAAATCGTCGTCAGACCAATAGCGCACGGCAGGCACCTTTAACATGATGGACAAAGCTGTACCCCCTAATGCCACAGTGCTTCGAGCTACGACCACTCTTTCTATCGCATGAGTAGCAGGACCAAGTAGCCATGCGTATTCTTTCGAAACATGGCATTCTTTACGTTCAACATATGGGGGCCTGTCAAGATAGCTGTTAAGACCATCGAGCAAATGGGAGATTTCTACTTGACCGTTGCTTACCGGCAAGCGTTCGATAAAGAAATGAAACGCGTCATCGAGACCATCGGAGTTGTAGCGTTCGTGACGTGCTAATTTACCGAGTGAAATCATCAACTGCTCGATATTGTGACTATCAGGCTCTGCTGCTTCAACTATCTCGGCGAGCAATCCTCGCGGTAGCAAGTCATCACTTTCGTTAATCCTTTGCCACAAATTGCGTTTCTGCTCTACAGAGCCACAAGTCATTACTGCTCGGGCCGATACTCTCCGGGCATAGATCCCTCGCGAACTATCTTGTGCAATGTCAATGAAAGGGGATACGCAGCTTGCCATTCCTCCCTGCCAGACCAGCCTACCAAGAAAGAAGATAGCATCGTCGTTGTCGAAGTATTTGTCGATAAGTTGCTGCGTATCTTCCGAGAGATCTAGATTCGCAATCCGTGCAATCGAGCAATTATCTCGTGCGGAGCGATTATCCTCGTCTGAAACAATCCGGCGGACGATGTCTGCCAAAATCCTCTGTCTTTCCAATAAAGGCAGTCGGGACGGATCACCTTCTTCAACGGCAATTTCGGGATGAAATTTCAACGCCCTGCGACGGATTTCATTATCGAGTAGGATAAGCCATGGCAAAATTGGTCGAAGTCGGGGTGTTATAATTTCTTCGCCATATTGCTCACGGAAAAATAGGGCTTCGACAGAATAGCGACTGTTACCCGATTTTAGTAAACCATCAAACCATTCAGCTGCAAGCAGTTCGCGCACATCCCGATTTCGAAACCGAACTGCTCCATAAATAATGTCGTTAAAAATTCCGCGTTCGAGTAGTGCGCAAACATCATTTGGATCCCAATCAGCGAGGACAGATTCTGCTTCGATACCTGGTTTGACCGGTGTAGCATCAGGCACATTGAGACCTACCTGGCCAGTAAGAATTACAGCGGCTGCCAAACGACGCGCTCCTTCTCTTGCCCGTTCAAGATTCAGCGGCTGGCGCTGGGCGCGGTCGCTGTTGTGATCATCGCGTAGCCGCTTGTCGATGTTGTGGCGGAGGAGCTCCAGGCGGCCGCCAAGGGTATTGTCCCCTTCCCATTTGGCCAGAATACTTCCGAGGTCAAATGGGCGCTCCGCAAGACCCCAAAGGTTGGCACGTTCAATTTCATGCAACAGACGATCGATATCCTTCGCTTCACTAGCCACACAAAAGCGCCGAATCCTTTCTTTATCCAAGGGGCGCATAGAGTAAATCGTGAGCGCGCTTTGAGGTTCAGATTGCTGATCTTCATCTCCGTCATGTTCCTTCTGCGGGGCCGCAAGAAACATGATCTCATCCAAAAGTCTTCGATCTTCACTCGGATGCCATGCGTAGGGACGGCTGGAGAGGTAGATGTGCGCCCTGTGTGCGCCTTCTTTTATGCCTTTAGCAAAGCGGCGTAACGCTTTTTCGAAGGCTCTTGGATTTTCGAGCCGTGACTCATCGACAGAATCCAGGAAAAACCATGCGTCCTCCGTCGATTGCAACCATGTCTGAAAGTGGGCTTCCTCACCTACCTCAAATGCATTATAGAAATCGGCTTCGATATCCTCGATACGGATGAAGAAGGATGACTTCCCTAGGGTTGCCAGTACCCTTGCGTGTTGCCGCAATTCCTCGGTCTTCCCAGCACCTGCTTCCGCCAGAATGACACAACGAAATTCGCGGTCCATATCATCCCAAGTTTTTAGTTTGACATGACCCCAACTCGAGAGAATTTCGTCACTTTCTGCATCTTCTTGGCTTTTGGGGACAGGTGAAAACTGTCGTTCTAATGGAATATAGTTATCTATTCGCATTCTCTACACATATTTAAAATTTTAAATAATTTTTGATTTCGTGAATTTCAGAGTTTAGATAGGAGGGGAAAATTGAAAATGTGACTAACGATTTCTTTCTGTGGAGTTCTCAATTTGACAGATCAAGGATTCCTATCTGAAAAATTAAATTGAGTAGGGTAAAAATGTAGGTCAGTAATAATCTTCATGCCTCAACCTCTCAGTGAATTGTTTAATGAACAATAGTGACATTCATCCCACATCTCGTATTCCTCCAACGTCAGATTATTGGTGAAAAAATTAAACTCACCTCGCTTACCTATCATGGTTGGTTTTAGGTTCGGCAATCTCAACATCAACTTCAGACCCTCATTAGCAGCAAAAGATGCCGAGATAGCAGCCAGAGGAGCCAGATTGCCAAGGTTTCGGTGTTCCTTGACGACGCACTCAGCGCCTTCAATCTCCACAACTTTGAGTTTATTCATGCCATGAGAGATACAATGAAAACATGGCGCTTCACCTGGAATGATTGTCGGTCCGATGAGACTGAGGTGCATATTGTATCCGCCGGCGATAATGTATGGCAAATTTTTAGCGAAGGCAATTTCATTAATAATAGCAGAAGTCTGGGCAACGGATGGATAATCCGCGCAGTTGATAAAGATTGTTTGGGGATCAAGAATTCCCTCAAGATCGGAGGATAATGCTTCTGCGCTATTGATTTTTTTCAGAATTGATATGCACTCATAGTAGTTCTGTTTTTTGGCAGAAAGCAGATTTGCAATGGCGTGGGCCTTATTGGTGCCGACATCACTCTTGGTAAAAACAGAGCGATTGAGGTTGTGCGGTTTTACAACGTCATCGTCGATAATGACAAATCGCTTAACCCCCATCTGTGCCAGAAGCAAGGCCACCCAACTTCCTACCCCTCCGGCCCCGACTATGACGACTTGACTTTGTGTGAATTTGTCAAAGGCCGCGCCAACGGCGTGATAAGGAATATAGGAGGCGATAAAATTAATCACCCGCCTAAACGGGTGTGTCTCTCTGGCACTAACAGCATCAAAATCCTCAATGGCGCATCTCTCTATTAGGATTTCAAATAGACGAGCCAGCCCCTCCTTCTGTCCAGCACCAAGGGAGTACTCTTCCACGAGTTGCAGTAACGTCTTACTCCCATCAAGCGAGGCTAAAACTTTTACAAGTACTTCGTCCCTGAAGGCCATGATGAAACTTTGCCGAATGTCAGACAGAAAAAATTGATATTTCCCATCATCGGGCATCGGAACAAAAGAAACCGATGGGCGTAACCTGAACTTGGCAGTTAAAAAACCATCCATCAGAAAGGCCTTCCGCAGGATTGGCAGCTCACATCTCGTTCTACAGTGAAGGTTTCTATGCTATAATTATGGAAAAGAAACTCTCCTCGTCCTCCAGCAACTT
>VMSU01000169.1 GCA_013792005.1 Desulfobulbaceae bacterium | reverse complement strand
GATTTAAATAAAGAAATAAATCAGTATGATGTCATGGAAGCGAAGAATGTAGATAGAGTAAAAAGTCTACAAATTCAAATCAGTGAAATTGAAGTTGACCGTGATCAGGGATTAGCCATTGAAAAAGAAAAATTAAATCAAAAGCTTTTAAGTTACAAAGCCGAGCTGGGAAAATTGGAGAAAGAAACCGAACTCACTTTGCTGGATGTAAAGGTCAACAAGGAACAGGAATTAAAGTCCAAGGAGGCACGTTTGGAGAAAGAACTCCAAACTTTGACTGTGAATTTGGAGGCCCTAGCTGCTGTTGAAGTTGTCCAATCTCCCTTTTCTTCTATTAATCCGGAGAAGCCGAAAAAAATTAAGATTGTCGTCTTTGCATTTGTCTTGGGAGTCATTGTTGCTATGATGGCTAGCTTAATGTATGCATTTTGGGCAAGGAATAAGGCTAAGATGGTGTAGGTTTTTGCATAAAAATTATTTTTGTCTCATGAAGTAACAAATGAATTCAGATAAGTAAAGGCTCTGGTGCGGTTGCACTTCAAACTTGAATCCGCCTCTTTTATAACCGCCCCAAAAAGCAGAAAAACTTGACTACCTTTCCTCGGGCGCCTTTGATCACCGGTTTTACGAAATGCAATAAGAAGCGTGAAATATTTGGTGGTCACTATTGACGACCGACCTCAGTGGCACTTTAAACATGAAGCTGCCACATAATTTCATAAGCTCATCATAACCAAAAGAGAAATATGCTAAACGGGAAACGAATTCTTATCACAGGATGCAGTGGTACGGTTGGTACTGAATTGGTACACCAGCTTTTATCTGGTCTGAAGTATCAGATATCAGAAATGATCGGCCTTGATAACAACGAAAGCGAACTCTTCTTTCAGGACCAACACCACCTCAATGATGCACGAGCGAGATTTTTTGTCGCGGATGTCCGAGACAAAGACGAGCTTACATGTAAGATGGCGGGAATCGACATCGTATTTCATGCCGCTGCACTCAAACACGTTGTTTTGAGTGAGCGTTCACCTGAGCAGGCGGTTCAGACCAATATTATTGGGGTGCAAAACGTGATTGCCGCCGCCCAAGCCAATGGGGTGGAAAGGGTCATTTTTACCAGTTCGGATAAGGCGGTGAATCCTACTAATGTTATGGGTACTTCCAAACTGATGGGTGAGCGCCTGATGACTGCGGCTAATAGCAACAAGCGTGGCAATGGGCCCATTTTCGCTTCTACACGTTTCGGCAATGTGCTGGGTTCAAGTGGATCGGTCATCCCTATCTTTCACAACCAGATTGCCAAAGGCGGCCCCGTTACACTTACCCACCGTGACATGACCCGATTCGTCATGAGTATTCAAGAATCGGTTCGTCTCGTCATTGACTCGGCCATGTTGGCGCGAGGAGGCGAGGTCTTTATTACCAAAATGCCGGTGGTGCGAATAGTAGACCTGGCCAAGGCCATGATCAATGAACTGGCCCCCGTTTATGGAAAAAGACCAGAGGAAATTGAGATTACTGAGATTGGGACTAAGCCGGGAGAAAAGCTTTACGAAGAGCTTATGAGTCCAGAGGAGACTCGCCGTGCGATCGAGCTTAAGCAATATTTCAGTGTAATGCCGGCATTTAGGGGCATCTATCACGATATTGATTATGACTACCCTGGCATCATCGGAAGCCAGGTAACTAACCCCTATGTTTCGGCGGATGAAACATCTCTCAATGTCGATCAAATTCGCCAACTGCTGAAAAATTACAACCTGTTGAATGTTCCAGGAGATACTTTAGGATCGCGTTACTGGCCCGGTGATAAGGAGGAAAAAGACTGATGCGGGTTATGATTCTCGGCGGTGACGGCTACCTCGGTTGGCCAACCGCCATGCACCTCTCTGCTCAAGACCATGAAGTTGTCGTGGCTGACAATTACCTGCGCCGCAACCTGATGCGCGCTGAAGATGTGGACCCTCTCTACGCCGTGCCTACCCTGCAGGAGCGCATTCGCCGGTGGAAAGAACACACGGACAAGGACATTACCCCATTCATTGGTGATCTTAACCAGTGGGATTTTGTTGCTCGAATTTTTAAAGATTTTCAGCCAGAAGCCGTTGTGCATTACGCCGAGCAACCCTCCGCACCTTATTCGATGCTGCGACGCGAAGCAGCTACCCTCACTATCAAAAATAATCTCGGCGTTACCGCTAACGTTATCTTTGCTGTGCGCGAATTTTGTCCTGATGCCCATATCGTAAAGCTGGGCACCATGGGCGAATATGGCACACCCAATATCGACATCGAAGAAGGGTGGCTGGATATCGGCCACAATGGCCGCAAGGACAAGTTTCTTTATCCTCGTCAGGCCGGCAGCCTCTACCACACCACCAAGATCATGGATACCGACCTGCTCTGGTATTACGTTCGCATGTGGGGGCTTAGGGTAACGGATTTAATGCAGGGGCCGGTGTACGGCATCTTTACCGATGAGGCTGAGCAGGATGAAAATCTGCTCACATTGTTCAGCTATGACGAACTTTTTGGAACCGTGCTCAATCGTTTTATTGTCCAGGCTGTGGCCGGCTATCCATTGACTGTTTATGGCAAGGGCGGACAGACCAGGGGCTATCTGAATATCAAGGATACATTGAGTTGCGTGCGCCTATCATTAGAAAACCCGGCAAATCAAGGCGAATTGCGTATCTTTAACCAGTTCACCGAGACCTTCAGCGTAAATGAACTGGCTGGTAAAGTGCAGAGTGTGGGCAAGTTGTTGGACCTCGATGTTCAGGTGAAGAGTATCGATAATCCTCGCAAGGAACTGGAAGAGCACTATTACAATCCGAGGCATACCGGATTGCTTGAATTGGGGCTCAAACCCAATATTCTGACAGAAGAAGTATTAACCAAAATGTTGAAGCATGTGCTCAAGTATAAGTCCAATATTGCACACCACAAAATTTTTAGGGGGACAAAATGGGCATGAATTGGCTAATCACAGGCGGCTGCGGGTTTCTAGGCACCAGTCTAATCAAGCGACTTGTGATGGAAGGCGGCCATCGTATCCGCGTCGTTGACAATCTTTCCGTTGGCACATGTGATGACTTGGCTGCTGTTTGCGAATTTACTGAAATCAACTCAGAATCCCTTGGGGATAAGTCTTCTGCTATGGTCGAACTTATTGTCGGCGACATTCTGGACGAGCAACTTGCCTTGGCAGCTGCTAAGGGCATGGACATTATCGTTCATTTTGCCGCCAATACCGGCGTAGGTCCCTCTGTTGAAGATCCCCGCATGGATTGTGTGACCAATGTGATCGGCACTTTCAATTACCTTGAGGCTGCACGGCACAATAAGGTGTCACGGTTTATTTTTGCCTCCAGCGGAGCCCCTGCAGGCGAGGTGAAGCCGCCTATCCATGAGGAGTTGCCGCCACATCCTGTCTCGCCATACGGCGCCAGCAAGCTGGCTGGCGAGGGATACTGCTCGGCCTTTTACCGGACTTTCGGGATCAAGACCATTGCACTTCGATTCGGGAATGTTTATGGGCCGCTTTCCAAGCACAAGAACAGCGTTGTTGCCAAGTTTTTTAAACAGGCATTGAACGGGGAACCGCTTGAGATCTACGGCGACGGGAGTCAGACAAGAGATTTTATCTACATTGACGATTTGATCCAGGCGGTACTCCTTTCGGCTCAGGTAGATATCGGAGGAGAGGCCTTCCAGATTGCGACCCATAAAGAGACGACGGTCGGTGAAATAGCGAAAAGCATAAAAAAACTCGTCGAAACCAGAACTGGCAAAGAAGTTGCGATATCGTTTGGCGAAACACGACTTGGAGACGTGAAAAGAAATTATTCCGACATCTCTAAGGCGAGAAGAATGCTCAAGTTTGAACCGGCCTTTGATCTTGAGAAGGGCTTGCAAGAAACATTACTGTATTACAACGCTTCTGTTGATCCCCGTTAATGTGAATAATGCGTCATGAATGTGTTTAATTCTTGCCATAATTACCTTGAGCCTCTCCTCTGGCGGATTTCTTCTTCGGAAGAACATCTGCTTGGCTAGGCCCAGAGAACAGTAAACAATACCTTCTTGTTATAGAAGACGGCCCTGAGGGCTAAATCGTAATGACGGAAATGAAAGCTAAAGCATCTTTTTGGGAAGCGACCGGCAGGAAAAAGATTACTTCACATCATCGCGAGGCTGCCATTGGCAGCTATCGGTATAATTATACGAAGTATCTCCCTGCTTCAAAGGATTCACTCATTGTCGATTTAGGATGTAGCGATGGTATATCACTGCAGTGGCTGGCTGGAGAGGGGTATCGTAACGTAGTCGGGGTAGATTCGGATGAGGTTGCTATCGCAAAGGCAGGAGAATGGATAGGCCAAGGCATCCCTCAGGTTCGATTGTAC
This sequence comes from Desulfobulbaceae bacterium, assembly GCA_013792005.1. Lineage (NCBI taxonomy): Bacteria > Pseudomonadati > Thermodesulfobacteriota > Desulfobulbia > Desulfobulbales > Desulfobulbaceae > Desulfobulbaceae bacterium. The sequence goes on along the minus strand of VMSU01000169.1, from coordinate 3,383 downwards.
GCTATGGATATTGTAGATTTTGTAAAAGGGCTTGAAGTGGGCAGCGTCGATGTTTTTTTGATGATGAACGTGATCGAACACATCAACAAGAAAACCCTGCTTGCATTGATTGAAGCTATCAGAGAGAAGCTGAGACCTGAAGGGATATTGATTGCCCAGACGGGAAACATCGAGAATCCTATGAATTTTGGCCTTTTTGCAAGGGATTTCACCCATGAGATACCGTTCACAGCTAACAGTCTCAGGCAATTAATGAATCTTTGCGGGTTTGATCACGCAGGCGTCCACGTTAATCCCTTGCGGTATCGGCTTACGGTAAAGAATTGCCCACTGTGGGTTTCGAGCAAAGTATGTGGAATTTCCTTGAAGCTGTTTGCACTCGCCATGCGCATACGCATCGATATCACTTCTCCCATGATGTATTGCCTTGCAAAGAAAAGGCCTGTGAACAGCAGGGTGGTGTTGGAATAAGCTACACCTTTCAGAGATAATGCAAGGAAAATCACTGAGAATTCTTCGTTCCGATAAAAAGTTCCGCAATAAAAAAGGCGAACTGCATCAGAAATGTAATCGTTCATCTGGGGCACCAAAATTTTCGGCAGCCCCAGAGTTATAAAAAATCAGGCGGCGCTGCAGCAGCTGTGGTGCTGCTGAACGTTAACTGAAAAATTATCACTACTTTGTAGTAATGGAGATAGGGCGGTCTTCTGCAGCTTCACAACCAGGCAAAGAGCTTTATCTTTATGATTGGTATAGTCTGATTGATTAGAGGGAGTGTAAATGCATAACAATAAGGGCCTGGGGCTCTACCCAATGAGTACCCCATCTGGCGGCCCCTTGATCAGCTTGACCGATTTCGGGGTGGCCTTTCGGCGTTTGAGAAAGAGGATATTTGGACAGGATGAGGATATTTCAGATAATCTGAAGGATCGGAAACTGCCTTTTACCGAATATCCTCCCTGTGAAGGCTGCGGAGGAAGACAGAATATCGAGATCCTTTTGGCCCGGGATGGGAACAGAATCGTAGAATGCACAGACTGCGGTCTATGGTTCACATCTCCTCGTGTTCCTGAAAAACTTTGGAACGAATGGCTGCTACAGAGCGATGGAAAACGGAATATCGAGTTTACCGAGAATAGACTCAAATATGGGGCCGCTCTTTCGAGGAATATTCAATACTCTTTTTCATTTTGGTGGCGGATAAGACGACTCTATTACCAGAAAATTATCAAAAAGATGATGCATATTTATGGTTCGAAGTCCAGATTGGAGTTATACGATGTGGGCTGCGGGGCTGGCTTTTTGTTGAAGAGTGCTCTTGATCTCGGAGTACAGGTGTCGGGCAACGATTTGAATGGGTATGCAGTGCAAAAAATACGGCAGGTATGCGCCGTTGAGGTGTACGAGGGCTTTCTCTCCCAGTTGATAGAAAAAGGGGCTGTCCGCAGGAATACGTACCATCTCGTGACCATGAATGATTTCATAGAACACTCATACCATCCTCTCGCCGATCTGCGTGCCGCCTATGAGATAATGCGTGAAGGAGGTGTGCTTTATGTTAGTACATTTTGTACGGACAGCACACCGTTCGAGCGGTTGCGGGGAAGATGGGATATGTTGTTATGGAATCATACTTTTCATTTTAGCTCACAAACTCTGGTGAGGATGATTACCCAGGCAGGGTTTGTGATTGTCCGAACTCATGTGGAGAAGTCCCGTGGCCTGGTCGAGGTATTTGCCCAAAAGTGAAGTGTCTGCGTGGGATTCATGTTGTTTGCACCGATGACATCCTAGTTCTTCCAAGTAAAAATTTATTGATAGTAAAATATGTGTCCTTGTTTGTTTGTCATGCGTGCCGCCCAAGCAAGAAATACGCAAAAGTTACTTTAGGATAAATCCTCGCCTCAGGCGGGGTGAGACGCTACTTTGTCACATTTACTTTACAGCTGTGCACGCATAAGATTTCTCGTCATTCCGGCATGATTTTAGCCGGTATCCAGACCGTAGTGACGCACTGGACCCCAGCTAAAATTATGCTAGGGTGACGGAATGTAAGGTGCGAGCTAATCTGACAAAGTAGAACTAGAAACCACATTTTAGTCGTAGTATGGTTCCCTTATCCTATTTAGAACTTGCTGCTATTGTTAAAATAAAATTAAAAAATTTGCTATGCCGTCGACATCAACCATCAAGGAGAGGGACGGGCTGTATGCTCCCAAGTACAGCATCCGAAACATACCGTCCTTTTCGCAACCTAAAGGAACCGACTCATGACAGCGTCCTGCGCTTTCTTGCGGATGTTGCCACTCGCCTTTGCACCTTCTTCGACCTTTCCCTTCTCAACAAGACGCATTTCATGACCGACTATCAGCTCAGAAATTGGTTGGGCTGGCACCATCACCTGGCTAGTGCCATGCTGTATCATCTGGAAGAACGCATTTGGCACAAAGAAACAGTCCAGTTATTGAGACTGACAGGCATTATTGCACTTCTCGCTCATTTTTTTCCTCGCCGCGCGGTCACAGAAGACGAACTCATCAGAAAGATCGAGAAATGCCAGGGGAAATGGCATACCGCCATGAAGTCTGCTGTAAAAAAACAGCGAGTAAGGCACGCTGAGTTGATCGCGTGGCTAATGTGACAGCGTGGGAAGAGTATGAGTGACACTTTATTTAAGAGAGTAACGCGCGACAGTTTCATTGCCCTATTCTGGCAGGTAGCCGGGGGAGCATGTTTGTTTATCTTCCATACACTTTTAACGCGACACTTGAACATGGATGATTATGGTCGCGTCAGCTATGTCATATCGATTGTTGCGTTTTTGGGAATGATGGCGCCTCTCGGCCTCTCCCAGACCAGCATGCGGTTTGCGTCTGTATATTTTGAAACAAGCGATTGGAAAGCGCTGAAAGGCTTTGTGCATTACAGCATTGTCGTTTCATTTCTTGCAGGACTTGCGATGGCTATTATCATGTTTGGCCTGGCCGGCAGGTTCTTAGCGATATATTCCGACCCGCTGAGAATTGCCGTTTGGGCCATACCCGCTATCGGCCTAACCCTTACGCTTGGCGGCATCTTGCGGGGGCTTCGGCGTATCGGAAAAGCGACGTTCTTAATCACGGTCTTGGCGCAGGGGATTCTGGCTATTGCTATTGGAATTTCCGTAGTGTCCAAAAGTAATCTTGGCGTTTCCCGCGTGGTGATCTTTTATCTCACTGCATATCTCGGGGCTGCGGGTATTGGTCTGCTCTGGATGCTCAGGGGGGGCCTGTCTTCAGAGTATGCGGCTGCAAGAGCAGATTTTTCTTCGACAAAATGGTTGACGGTCTCTCTGCCCATATTAGTAAGCGTCATGATGGTACAAGTTTTTCAAAGGAGTGACT
>VMSU01000168.1 GCA_013792005.1 Desulfobulbaceae bacterium | reverse complement strand
CGGTGTCGTTCAAGACATCGAACCCCCCGACACTCGCCGTGCCTGACGAGGGCTGGAGAAATCCGGTGAGGATCTTCATGAGGGTGGTCTTACCGGCGCCGTTGGGGCCGAGCAGACCTATGACCTCGCCGGGCGCGATGGAAAAAGAAACATCGCTCAAAGCCACGACATCATCATAGTTTTTGCAGAGTTCTTTGACGTCAATCATAGTCATTGCCTTCCCAGGGCTGCGCGCTGGGGCTGTTAAATTTGTTTAAAAGAAACACGAGTGTTAAGAGCAAGGGGCTTGTTCCTGAGAGAAGAAAGGGGCGGGCATCGTCCATGCGCCTGACTCACACAGGAAGACGGGGCAAATGTAGCACCGCCTTGACGGTTACGCAAGGTCCACGGAATGTATTTTTGTAAAAAAATATCATCTACTGATGTCAAGAACACGAAATGTGATATCGCCCTCATGTACAAGGGTCAAAGAACCAGCGTTGACCAACCTCCCCTTCTCTCACAAAAAAAATCGCGCCCACAAAGAAAATATCAGGGAAAAATTGCAGACAACACATACCAAGAAAAACATTAACAAATCAAATAGTTCCACCATTTAGTGCAGAAACATTTCTCCGCACTCCTTCACCACAATGCGTAATTGCCTTCCGTAGCAATCTCTAGGTAACCTAAATCGTGGACAAAAATCGTTCCAATCTCTTCAGTCGCAATGGCACACCATGACCATAAACGAGACTAAAGACCACAATCGCCCTGGATACCTCCACAGCCTGAGTACGGACTTAAAATCCACAGCCGGTGCTATTGGCTGGCTCGCTGGCTCCATGTCCGGGGTGGTGGCCCTGATGTATGCCGTGGGATTTCTCTGCGCCAAATCCCACCTCAACATGCTTGGGGTCGAACTATACTCCGGAGTTGCTGTCGGCGACTATGTGGAGATCGGAGCGAAGTTTTTTTACATTACACTGATCATCCTCTTTGAGAGCCTCATCGACTTGGGACATGCCCTGCTGCCGATACTGGCCGGATTGATTATCCTGAGCCTAGGCCTCGTCGGCATTATAGCTGCTGTCATCTCCAAAATTCGGCGCACCACCACCACAGTTCTTCTTCAGGAATGGCTTATCGCGGCCCACAAGGGAGTCGGAAACATCCTGTCGTCACAACTGTTTTCGAGTTGTCTCTTAGTGTTGATGCTGCTCTGGGCAGGCAGCCAGTACCGGAATGTCTTCATCCCAATTCAGATCACCGGGGTACTCCACATGACATGCACCGAGGCCCCCAACACCGTGGCCAACCAGAATCCGGCGGCACGCCTGGCCTGCAAAATCCGCCGTCAGGATCATGCGCTCCCCCAAGCCTATTATGCCGGCTTGGTAAACCTCGTTTTTGGGCTTTTTCTGGTGGTAGTACCCTTTCGTAGTCACTTGCTCAGAGGCGCTGCGACCCGAATTATCTATCTGCCGCTCATGATCCTGTTCATGATTTACGGCATGGTCTTGCCACTGACCTACGGGGCGCTGGTGATGCCCAATGTTTTCCCCAAGGTGAATATTTACACCAAGAAAAATTCCGAGGTCCATATTCCCAACGGCCCGTTTTTTCTCATCCACCAGAGTGAAAAATCCATAATTCTCTGGCATGCCGGTAACGATGCGTCATATGTGGTTCCATTCTCCGAAATCACGACTCTGGAGGTAATCGATCACGCCTCCCTGTTTTCAGAGCCCTCCCCACCGCCAAATGCCATCATTCCTTAGGAGGCCGCCATTGAAAATCCTGCCCCGTATCCAACACCCGCTGTTTTTCTTACTGATGGCCCTGGCCTGCCTGCTGACTGGTTGCGTACCTTCCTCACCGAAGGGCAGCAAACCAGCCCCCTCCAGCACAGGTGAAATCGGCAGAATCACCCGTATCATCGGGCCAGGAGAGGTGCAAATCAACAATCGGATCGTCTCCCAAGGGGCAGTGATGCAGTCCGGCGATCACATCAGGACAGTGGGAGACGCCCGCACCACTCTCACTTTGGCACGGGGAGGAGAGGTATTATTCGATGCCGACACCGATCCGGTACTGGAATGGCTTTCAACATCCTTCTGTAAACTCCGCATCCTGATCAACGTGGGTAGCATGCTGGTGGACACCCCTTGCCAGACCGAAGCAGAAACCGGCTCCGGTGCAGTAGTCAATACCATTGGAACCACGTTTCATCTCCGGGTTACATCACAATGGACAAAACTCACCGTCATCAAGGGCGAAATGTCTATCCGCAGCAATGTTGGGGACAGTAAGATCGTTCCGGCCGGCTTCCAGTGTCAAACCTGGCGTAACCAGTCGGCCCCCGAGCCGACCCCGGCGGATGATTTCCTGGATGAAATCGATTGGGCCTGCGGACTGAACCGAAGCCTGTGCCAGGAGCATTCACAGGGAATAAACCGCGTACCTGTGCCTGACTTGATCGGTAGCGACCGTGACCAGGCCCGCGACATTCTTTCCAGAAGCGGCCTGAAGTTTGGCAAGATACGAGAGACAGCAGCCAAACGACGTTCAGACGACGGTCGGGTAGCGAACCAGTCCCCCAAACCGGGAACAATGGCGCCACCCGGGACCGAGGTAGATCTGTATGTCTATCGGTACCATGTCGATATTCCGGAGATGCCCATGCTCCTCAATCTTCCTTTCCAGAGAGCGCGTGAGATGCTCAAAGAAGCTGGGATTCCCCTCAATCGGCAGAGGGATGAGCTGATCACCAATAATCAGCGCCAGGATAACCGGGTAGCGCGGCAATGGCCCAAGGCCGGGAGTCAAATGAGACCGAACACGGAGGCGCAACTCACGATTTACCGATATGAACGCCCACCACCACCCATGACGGAAGTGCCGCATCTCTTGGGCATGCACATCGACAAGGCCCGGCACGAGCTGGAAAGAGCCGGTTTGAACATCGGCCAGACCACCAAGGAGTCGACATCGGCACGACCCAAGAACGGACTTGTTTTTCGACAGAAACCCTCAGCCGGCGTCGCCATGGAACGTGGCGCCAGAGTGGATATTTGGGTATACAGCCTGGAGACACAGTCCATGCCCAACGCTCCCTTGCCCCCGGTCCTGCTACAGGTGAGATAAAAAAAGCACTGGAACCATGCCATAATGAGAGGGGAAACCAGCGGAGTGACTGTTGCTACATACCCAGCGGGGTCAGAAGTTCCTCCTGCAACCGCTCCCCGACCGGTCCACTGCCGATTATGTCCAGATCCTGGGCCGCAGCCTTCAAGATGGCAGATCTCACCAGATTTGCCTCTCGGGCCTGATCACGGACTCGGCTGATCCCAGACCAATCGGAATCCTCCATGAATTGCCGGTAAGCCGGCCCGATTTCGGGAAAGAGCAGTTTCCGGATGCCGTCCAGAAAACCGAGATAAAAGGAGAGCGACGCCTGTCGCCGATGGTGAAGGATAAAGCTCAGCATCCCCTCGGGATGGGTATCAGCCAGGATATCCTTAACCCCTCGGGCAACCAGTTCGATCGGGGAATCGGGAAAGGCGGCGATTATCGCGTGCAAGGTGGCGCTGTCAAGTCCTGTCTCACGGAGTTCACCGATCTCGTGATGAATGAAGATCGGCATTTCACTCTCCACGATAGTATCAAGTTTATCCCGTAAGGCTCGCTGGTTAAGGGTCAAGTCGTTGCCAACCACCCCGTAAAACTGGAGGGCATGACGCAGCGGCAAGCGGGTCACAGCCCGGAGTTCTTGAATTTGATCCCAGAAAAAGAAGCGGAGCGGCTGTTGCCGGATAATGATCAGGTCGTCTTGGAGGAGAGCAAAAGGCGCCGAGAGTTCCCTGGCCAGCTCCCGACCCAGGATCAGAACCGGTGAACCAGACACCTCAAGCCGCTCACGCACCTCAGCCAGAAAAAAGATCGCTTTCAGTGAACGGCCATACCCGGCACCGTAGTAAAGATTATGACCTTTAAGCAGAGAGTTAACAGCTATCAGATCATATGGGTCAATCGAAGCGCCATTCCCTGGTAGCCCCAGATACTCCTGCCCGCCTATTACCTGCCACTGCTCCTCCTTCGCCTCAATCCAATCGAGAACCACTGCAGATTCCGGCTCCTCCCAAGGCTCAAGACCCTGCTCCCACTTGTAACAGTTGCGTAACTTCAGAATCAGGGTACAGAGCGAATAGCCCGCGCCGAACCTGGCATCGGAGATTTCACAGTTATACTGAATGGCTCGAGTGAGATGGTTGAACATAAAGAATGGCTTACAATACTTCCAGTAAATTGGCAAGAATGGTGTTGGATTCAAGCTATGATCGGGGCAGTTGTCAGAAGAGGAAGGAATGAACAAGCTTTTCCGTAGATGGCAGGATGCGCCTGAGGAGCACACCCAAGAAAGTTACAGACGTTGCCACACAGGACCATGATCGAAATAATGGCAACACGCAATTAAGGTAGGGAGCCAACGCTCCCCACCAGAGGCGAGACAACGGACGGTTAAGTGGCATCGATCCGCCAGCCCTATGTATGAGTAGAGTTGACTCTGGCCGTGGGCCAGAGGCAACTCTACGGTGATCGCACGAAGTAAAACCCTAGGGCAACGGACAGGTCGCCGCCCCGGTTGTATAGACCGGGGTAATAGCTGCTGCCTGGCCCCAGGCGGAGTGGACCGCCCCTCGACGGGCTCGAACTCGATAGAGGTACTGGCTGTTAGGGTTGATGCCCTCGGTGTCGGTAAAGCTCACCTGGTCGGCGGCAAGAGCGATCACCGGCACCCAAACTCCGCCGAAGACCTTGACCTCCACGTCATACCCCTCCTCATCGCTGGCATCCGTCCAATCCAAACGGATCAAGAAAGCATTCTCCGGGGTAGCGGTAACCTGCGGCGTCTCAGGCGGCGCCAGGAGTTGAACACTGTTACTCGGGGCGGAGGTCCAGGGGCATGCCCCCTGTTTAGCCCCATTGACCTGATAACTGCACAGCTCAGAACTGGGGAACGTCTCATCGCTCAAGGTAGTGACACCCGCCGGGGTGAGACCGATCTGGACATAACCGCTGCCACAATCCCGTTCCACCTGAAACCCGCTCTCGTCGCCGGTCCCGGAGGTCCAGGAGAGAAGGATACTCCCTTCTCCCACCGTGGCGGTCAAATCCGTAGGAGCCATGGCCGCGGCGGTATCGGCCTGAACAGCCAAAGTCGGAGGGGCAACCCAAGTGTGGGTGAAGGTGAAACAGGTGACGCCATCGCCCTCGGTGCCGGCGAAATTAACACTGGCTACTCCCGCCTGGGCAGTGGATACGGCCCCGACATCACTGCTATCCCCGGCATTGAGATTACCGTAATAGAGAGAGATCGTAGCCTTGCTGCCGGTCTTCACCCAGACGGTGGCGCTGGAGGAGTTGACCTTCTGCTTGATCCGATAAGATAACTCCCGATGGGCGGTGGTATCATAGAACCGCAGATCGGCAAAGTCGGACCGCATCCCGCTCTTATAGGGAATTACCACCTCGACCCCGGTATTGGCCGGAAAGGTAGTAAAGGTAAACGGTGCCCGTCTGGTCCAACAGCCGTTGTTATCCCTGCTCAAGCCCTTATCCATGGTGGTGACCCGGTAGGTGTAAGGGGTACCGGCACAGAGATCCGTATCAGTATAGGAGACCTTGTTCGCTGTTACTTCAGCGATATTGGCAAAAGTGCCGTTGCAGACTGCGGGGTTATTGTTGCAGCAGGTGGCCAGATCCCCATTACACCGCTCCACGACCGAAACAGTCTCGGTCTGGAAAGTATCACTCCAGGCCAACGCAGCCGTGGTGGTGTTTTGAGGGGTAACGGTCAAATCACCGACCACCAGGCTGGTGGTCCGGCAGACCGGCCCGATCAAGGCGGTCTGCCAACCGCAGGAGGCGTTTTTATAGGCACTGACCCGATAACAGTACTCGGTGTCGGCCATCAAAGTGGCATCGGCGTAGGCTTTGGTCGCCGGAGGAAGGTCCACCTCGACGCAGCTTGCCCCGAGGCAGCGTTCCAACCTGACCCCGGTCTCATCGGCCGACTGAAAGCTCCAGGAGAGATCGACCGCCACCTCAGATACCCGATTGGCATTCAAACTGGAGAGTACCGGCGGGATCGAGGTGCTCTTCCCCATTTCGACAAAGGTGGTCTGACCCCAAGCCCCTATGGCCCAGACTCGATAGGTGTAAGCCGTATTCGGGCAGACCGTGTCATCGATCATGGCGGTACTGTTCGCCCCCAGATTAAACAATGCAGGTGTGCCGCAATCTCCGCTCCCCCCCTCACAACGGCTAACCACGTAGCCGGTCTCAGAACCGTTGTTATCCATCCACCCGAGCGTACACCTGGTCGAGTTACAGGTGATGGCCAAGTTGGTGGGAGGTGGCAGCACCGGGGTAACGGCAGTGGCAGTCGCCACCTTGCTCCACCCGCAGCCAGCCGCCTTGCTGGCCTTAAGCCGGTAGACATAGGTACTGTCCTGCTCAAGCCCAGTATCGCTATAAGTGAAGGCGGTCCGCTCCTGATAGCTGTTGTGGTCCGTTACCTGGGCCGCAGTCAATGGTCGGCCATAGACTAAGACCTCGTCGATCATCCCCTTGAAGTAGTAAAGCGCTGAACTGCTATTGGCCTGGCGACGGATAGTAAACGCCCCACTCGAGAGGTCGTAATCGATCTCGGGAATAGAGACCATCTGCTCGTTCTTATAGAAGGTGATGCCGACCAAGGGGGTGAACACGGCGGTGATATGCTGCCAGGTGTTCAACTCCACCGTCAAACCGGTGTAGTATTGCGACAAGCCGGTGTTGACATACCACTTGCCGTTCAAGGCAACAATCCCCCAATCATAACCGCCGTTCTCGGTAGAAAAGACATTACGCGGGTTGGTATCGGTCATGGTCGGATAGACCCAAGCCTCCATAGTCACCCCTGGCGAGTTCCGCTTCTGATCCAACGTCAACGGGGTGTATACATAACCGGTGGTGCCGTTAAAGGACCCGGCCCGGCCAAAACGGCCTCCGGCTGCCGTAGTCGCCCCGCCATAGGCCCGGCCATGTTTACTGTTGCCCACATCCTTGACCTCATTGGCGGTACCATTCCACAGGGCCTCATCCATCCGATAATGGAGCAAGGCACCGGATACCGTGCCCGGGAAAGTCTCCAGGACAGTAAAGTGATGATCCTGGTCACAGGCCGTGATGCCGGAGACTACCAGGCAGCGGGAGAGTTCGTAACTATCCTCATCCGGGTTGACATCGCTCCACGAGGCGGTGACCTCCGATTCAGAGACCACATTCAGTAAAAGCGCCACGGAATTAGCAGCCACCGTGGCCTTTTCCGCCGCTGTGCTGTATGGGCTCTCCCACTCCCAGGGGGCGGCGCTCCCTTTCACCGCCTTCACCCGATAACGATAAGTCGTTCCTTGACACGTAGAGATATCCTGATAAGCACTCATCCCAGCCCCAACCTGGAAGCTGACCATGGTTGAAAAATCGCAACCCGTTCCCTGACAGCGGTCGATAACAAACCCAGACTCACTCGAGGTCTTGGGGGTCCAGGCCAGCCCAAGTTCAGTGGTGCCCTTTTGGGTCACGGTCAAGGAGAGCGGGGCCAACGGCACGGTCGGGGTGGTAGCGCTCACCGCCCCAAAGCCCACCCTTGGCTCCCAGTCCCCGCAGGTGGTATTGATCACGGGTTTAATCCGGTAGTTGTAGGTGGTAGCGGTAGTGATGCCATCACTATCGATGAAGGTGAAAACACGGCTATTATTGTAATACTGGGTCACCTCCTGGCTGGTCAAGGTCCGATTGAAGAGCGCCACCTCATCCACCCGACCGGTGAAATAGTCGCCGGTCGTGGGACGCCGACCGATATTCATCGGGTTTGAACTCTCTTCGAAACCGATATTGGCGATGGTACTGCGCAAGATGCCGTTAACATAGACCTGCACCCCCACCACCGGATTGAAGACTACGGCCACGTGCTGCCAGGTGTTCATAGTGGCGGAGGTAGCATAGTAATTGGCAGTGCTGCCGGTATCGACATACCAGTAGCCGTTTCTGAGACTCAACCCCCAGTCCGCGCCACCATTGTCGGTACTGAAAAGGTATTGATAGGTGTTGTTCTGCAGGGTCGGGTAGACCCAAGCCATGAAAGTGGCCCCAGGGGTAGTGTTACCCTGATCGACCAGGAGATCGGTGCTGAGATAATCGACTCCGGACAGGAGGGCGGCGCCGGAACCGACTTTGCCCGGATTGTCTGCAACCGCGCCATTCCTCGCCGTAGCATGGTTTCCTTTGCCGGAACTATCGATCACCTCGCCGACGGCCCCGGACCAGGACAATTCATCCATGTGCCAGAAGGCCTGCAGAGCAGCATCATCACCGGTAATGGGCGAACCGCTGACCTGAATAAAATTGGCGTCACTCTGATTACAGGTGGCTACAGGACCGGCGCAACGCTCGATAATGAAACCATCCCGATTGGCATCGGTGTAGCTCCAGTTCAGCTTGACGCTGGCCTCGGTGGTCACTGTGCTGAGGCTTATGGGGATCGCCCCGGTGCCGCTTACCGCAGTAACCGCGGCGCTGGGGGCTGACGCACCCCACGCCCCAATGGCTGTGACCCGATAACGGTTAGTGCCGTCACTGCCATAGCAGGCAGTGGTGTCGGTGTATTTAGCGACTGTAGGGCTGGAAATAGTGGCAAGGAGAGCAAAATCCGTACAGCCGGCCCCGTCGCAACGCTCAACCGAGAACCCGGAGTGAGTGGTGGTCTGCGGCGTCCAAGCCAAAGAGACAACACCGGGCCGGATCACGGTGGCCACCAGGGAAGCAGGCACAGGAGGAATGGTGTTCACGATGATCGCAGGGGAAGGAGAAGAAAGGTCAGCGCCGCAAGGAGTCTGCTTGCGGGCCTTGATCCGATAGCTATAAGTCTGGTTGGCAAGCACGGTGGCATCGGCAAAGGTAACCGCGCTGGTGACGCCCACCTGGCTAAAATTGCTGCAATCCGCGCCCAAGCAACGTTCAACCACAAAATCCGACTCATCTACCGTATTATCGGTCCATTGCAGGTTAACCATGGTCTCGACCACCTGAGTGGTCTGCAAGGAGGAGGGCGCCATCAACCCAGGCACGGTGACGGTATCGCTAGGAGTCGCCAGAGAAAACGCACTCCTCCAGGCATTTGCCAGATAGGACTGGACCCGATACCTGAACACTTTGCCCTGCCCGGCATCACACGCCGTGGTGTCTACCATACATGTGGCGGCGGCCGCCCCATCCAGTTCGGCCGGGACTAAAAAGGAGGTAACTGCAGAAAAATCGCAATCAACCCCTGTACAGCGCTGCACCTCGAATCCCTCCTCGGAACTGCTGTTATCATGCCAGCAGACATCCACCGCCGAGGTATTCTTGATCGTTGCCACCAGAGTATCCGGAGGGACCGGCACGGTAGTGGTGACCTGGCGTTCAATCATTCGAGACACCTCGCCGGTGCTGCTACGGTACGACTCCACCCCATAGCAGTAAGTGGCGTTGATGTTGAGCCCGCTATCATGGATCGCCGTCGTCACCATGGTCGTAGTCTGGATCAGGTCCGCCGGGCTGAAGCTTGAACCACCCACCGCGCAGGTTCCGTTGATCCGGTACACCTTATAACCGCTGACCGTGGGATCATTCTCCGTCCAGAGCAAATCAACCGTCGTATGCTGGACGTGAGTGGTCAGGGGGGATGGCGCTTGCAACTCCTGTCCGTTGAAACGAAAGACCACAAAGTCATAATCATCGTGGGCCAAGGGGCCGGTAGCCGAATACCCAGCGACATAAAACTCTCCCCGCCGGTTAACGGTGATGGCGGTAGCAAAATCATCATACCCATGATCAAACCGGGTTGAACCGATCAGGTTGCCGAGATGGTCGTACTTCACCGCCAGGACATCGGTATCGACATCATCATCCGTCTCACCCACCAGACAGACCTCCCCCGAAGGCGACATGGTCATCCCCTGCAAAATCTCATCATGCTCCACCAAATCGAGCGTTCTGCTCCAGCGAAGGGTCCCGTCCGCAGTAAAGCGCAACACCAGGAAGTCCAGACTCCCAGAAGCCGAGGTGACGGTTGCCCCAACCACAATCTCACCATCATTGGGATCGATCATCACCCCCCTGGCCTCGTCAAAGCCGTGGCCTGCGCCATCGATGATCTGCCCCCCCCCCCATTGCGGGCTGCCGCCCTGATCAAACTTGTTCACGTAAATATCGACGTTACCGGCGCTATTTCTAGCGTAGCCGGCCACATAGATCGACCCGTCCTCCGCCACCGCCAGGGCGTTGATGCCGTCGACCCCGTTACCGAAGTCGTGGACATAGGGCCAACCAGGCATCAGGGTGCCATCACTGCCTCGGTACTGACTAATAAAGATATCACTGTCGCCGGCCGCGTTATACGTCGTACCCACCACCACCACATTTCCTGCCAAGGTAAAGGCCGTGGCAGAGGGGTAATCATTAAAGCCGCCATCGAAGGGGGCAATCGACCACACCTCCTGACCCGCTGTATCATAATTGGGTTTATACTTGATCAAATAAATATCGTCATTGCCGTCAGTGTTCTTACCGTAACCGGTAACCACGGTAAAATCGGTGTTATCGGCCGCAGACGCCACTGCCGTGGAACGATCATCGTCGTTGCCGGGGCCATTGTACTGGGAGGTCCACACCGGGTAACCGGTGTAGGGGTCGGGCCCGGTCTTAGCGTACTTGATAGTGAAGATATCGTTGGTGTTGACACCTTGGCCAGCATCAATCGACGAAAATCCGGAAACAACCACATCGTCATGGCTGTCCACTGCCAGGCAGATCCCCATGTCGCCCTGACCGTCCGGCCCATCGTAATCGTCAATCCACAGGGGGATAGCGGCGTTGGTCCGGTCGAGCTTGACGGTATAGTAATCGTACTGAGAATAGGCGGAGGCGCTCATGCCGGTAGCCACCGGGTTATCGTCGCTGCCCACGGCAATGGCGTTGGCCATATCGTCAAGACCTTCACCATCATGGGTATAGAGCCACTCCGGGGCCGGATAGTCGATCACCGTGGTCAGGACTGAGGAGGGAGCAGTAGGCAGCGAGTAGCCCAAAGCCACGCTCTTGCCTTTTAGTCGATATGTATACCAAATATCACGGATGACACTGGTATCGCTGTAGGTCGTCTGGTCCTGAGGGACACTACAGGTGATCTCGACAAAATCACCGCAGCCAAATCCCTGGCAGCGCTCAACGCAGAAGGTGTCTTCATTGTTGGGCGGGTTAGAGTTATCCTGCCAAACGAGATCTACCCTGGTTTGACTCACCACGGTTGAGATCAGGCCGGTAGGCGAATTCAGGAGGTCGGCACTATACTTGACCGCATAGTAATCCAGATCCTCGGTCGCAATCTGGGACCATCCGGCCACGTAAACGTTACCGTCGGCAGTGATCGAAAGAGCCACCGCCACCCCCACCGGCTGCTGATTGCCACCAGCCGGCGGTCCATCCTGAGCCTGCTGCCAGATCAGGTTGCCATTTTCCTTATTGTACTTCAGGGTCTGAAAATCATCGTCCCCGTCCACCGCCTTGTGGGTATAGCCGGTGACATAGAGGCCGCCGGTTTGATCCACGGCTAAGGCCTGAGGGATATCGGAGTTATTGGCCCCGGAATCAAAGACCTTCTCCCAGACCACCACCCCGCTGGCCCCGGCATACCGCGCCGTATAGAAGTCATCCTTGCCGTTGTTGGTAAAGGTGTTGCCGGCAAGATAGACCTCGCCGTCACTATCGACCACCAACCCCCGAGGGATATTGGGACTGCCGCCGCTGTACGACCTGGCCCACAGCTGCTGGCCATCGCCCCCAGCGTATTTGATCGTTCGCATGTCATGCTGTCCCCCGGCCAGGACCTCACCGGTGACAATGACGTTGCCGAACTGATCCATGCCGACATAATAAGCCAGATCGTTCTCAGAACCGTGATCATAATTCTTTTGCCATAGCGTCGTACCGGTAGCATCGATCTTCATAGTCAGATAATCAAAGTCCTCACGACCGCCACTATGCATGACTCTGCTGTGACCTGCCACGGCAATGCCGCTCACCCCGGCGATGACCGTGGTAAAACGGTCATCGCCATTGGCAGCTCCGTTATAATTGACCTGCCAGATGGGCGTGCCGTCCGGATTGGGGCCACCAGGGCCGAGCCGGAAGATGAGGGCGTTATCCCCCGCGCTGGTCCCGGTATGGGAGTAGCCGGCCACATAGATATTATTTAAGGCATCAACCGCCAGGGCCTGGGCCAGGTCGTCGCCATTGGCCACGCCATTCATAATAAACGGCTCCCCCTGCTGGTTACCGTTAGCCCCATCATACTTAATGACCGCGATATCCTTATTGACCCCGTTAAAAACGTACCCGGTGACAATCACATCGTCGTTGCCATCAACCGCCACCGCAACGGCAAGATCATCACCCTGCGGGTTAGCATAACGAGCCGTCCACAAAACGCTCTGGCCGTCACTGCTGAGCTTGATAGTATACCAATCGTCATCACCACCACTATTGGTATAGCCGGTGATAACCAGATTACCTAACGAGTCGACTGCACTGGCCTTAGCCTCCTGAATTCCGGGCTGACTGTGCGAGAACTGCCAGATAAAGAGATCTCCTGCCGCCTGGGAGAACGAGACACTGCCCACCAAGACCAGAGCCAGGCCAAAAAGCATGACCAGGATATTTCGTTGCCTTCCCATTCGCATAACAGCCCCCTCTCTCCTCTTCCTTGTCAATATCTCACCTTGACCGTTACGGGCGTTCTCTCTCATCTCATTGCCCTCCTGTCCAGGGAGTAACCAGGTTCCAGCGCTGGTTGTTAGGCCAACCAGCCGCACCATTGGCCGTGGGGGCAGCATGACAGTTATTGGAGTTGGGATAATAAAAGCCAAGAGGAAACTCACCAGCGTCGCCACGCCCTGGGGTCCCCCCCGAGACCACTTTCCCTCGGTGTGTGCTATTTAGGCAGTTGGTCTGCATCAAGCGGGGCAAACCCGAGGCGTGGGGTTTATGGCACTTGGAACAGGTATAAGAGTGTTCACGAGGGGTCTCGCCATCGTTCCAGCCCCAACCCTTCACTGAACGATGAATGCGGGATGAAGTCGCCCAAGGGATGGAGGCCGTCGATACCTCGCTGGCCTCAGTGGTCAGGGTATCCTTGGCATGACAGCTGAGGCAGAGTCCGGCAAAGGTCTCGGCCTCTTCGCTCACTCGACTGTAAGCCACCGGATAATTGCCCGCCACACTGAGATCAGCCAGATTAAAGGTGTTGCGGTCGGTGCGCCACACCCCGGCCGGTTGCGGATTAGGTTTTTGTGGATAGGGCCTGCCCCCTGACGACCAGCCGTCATCGTAATCACCAAACGAAGTAGGGGTTGCCAGCGGCGGACCATCCTCCTTATAGGGCGAGGAGAGCCAGGTCCCTTTGAGAATCGGCAGAGCATAGGGCTTTTTGTTACCCAAGGCCGGGCTGACCCCATGCGGGTCGTGACAGGGAGTGCACAGTCCGTCGATAGTGCCCATCACGGTCACCTCCGAGGCCCCGCTGGTATCGTAATTAGGAGACTCAGGGTTCTTATGAGAGGCCTTGAAGTGGCCACCTAGGGTGCGCTTTCCTGCCCGATAAGAGGAGAACTGACTCGCCCCGGAATAGGAGCCCGAAAAGCGGGGGTTATCCCGATACTCCTTAATCGGGGCGGTGGCGCCGAAGGTCTCCGTGTAACCCCAGGGGGACTTGGATACCGGGCTGAGCTGCGTGTTGCTTACCGCAGTCTCATGACAGTCAAAGCACTGTCCGGCACCGGCCTGATACGGGTTAACCGTGGTAGGGTTGGGATTGGCGGTGGCCATGTAGCTCATGGGGTAACCGCCCTTACCGGCCTGGGTCTCCTTAAGATTGCCACCATTTTTGGTGCCATTGAAGGTCGTGTAGCTTGAGGTAATCCCGCCTACCATCGAGCCGTGGGAGGCATGACAGTCAAAACACTGGACATTATAGAGACCTCCCCGGCTATTGGGAGTGGTACCATCAACACCGGTGACCGGATCTTGACCGCCCTGATTGGCCACCGCATTGCCATGGGCCGAGAAGGCCTTGGTGACCAGCTTCTTGGCGGCGTTAGGGGTGTTGTATTTGCCCAGGGTGGCGGTCCCGGGGTCGGAATAACGGGACTCGATGCTGGAACGGTCCCAGGCGTATTGACGGGGGGTCTTACAATCCCCGTGTTCCGGGTCCACCACATTGAATGGCCTGGTCTCGTTGTTCTGGTCCGAATGACAGCCAATACAGTGGGGAGTAACCTTGCTGACCTCAATCCGTTGTCCCGCCATGGTCTTGCCGGGTTTGGTGATATCGACATTGGCCGCCATGAAGGAGACGGCGGTATCGTCGTTGTTCACCCCGTCATTGTCAAAGGTCGTAGGCCGCACCCCTGCCTGCCAAATAACCAGTTCGACCGCTTGATTCTTCTCCGAGCCATAAGTTTTGTAATTATAGCCGGCATGGTGCTCCAGATCGATCAACCCCTCCGGGGTCGCCTCCCAGTGGCAGGCATAACAATGACGGTTAGTGACCTTATCGCCTTGCACATGATGGGATTTGGCGGAAAACTGCTTCATGATGTTCATCCGGGCGCCGATGGCGTCCTTATGACACTTGGTACAGTCTCGGGCCTGACTGAAGCCGGTATGACGGGGCACCGGCCGGTTGGAGTGGCAGGTGTTACAAGGCTGACCAGAGGCATGACTGTCGGTGAAGCGATGTTCATGGCACTCGGTGCATACCCGACCCGAGTTGTGATTATCCCCTTTGGTCGAAGTGTAGTGCATCTCGGCATTGGTATGGCAGACATTGCACACCCCGTCATACTTACCGGTAGCCGGATTGGGGGTGATCCGAACGTAATCGAGGCCCGTGCTCTTGCGGATGAAAGAGACCTGCTTACGATCGATAGGTTTGCCGACAACCCCATCGGTTCGGGTCGCCACCTCGTTTTGAATCATATAGATGTTATTGTCGCCATGAGGGTCGTGGCAGTCCCAACAAAACTTGCCACCCTTCCACACCACATCCATGATCTGATAGCTGTCTCCACTGTGCAGTTGCTGGCCGTCAGGAAAGGCCGGGGCCACAATGAGGGTAGTGGCGCTATTTCTGACAATCGGCCGGGAGAGGCCGGCATTGACCCCGCCGGTCATCATCACCCGCCGCCCGGTAAAGGCATCCGCTGCCCAGTCCTTGCTGGTGTCGATAACCTCCCGGGTAGAAGCGGAGGACTGAGTCACTGTGCCGCTCTCTAACAGATCGGCCAGACTCTCTTCGTAGTCCTGATAGTGTTTGTAACCGAAATGGAAGGACGAGGCCTTGGCCCTTTGAGCCGAGATCCTGCCAACGGTCTTGCCCACCAGGCCGGAGTCATTGTTTGCTGGATCATACCCCAAGGCATACTGCGGTCCGACATGGCAAGCGGCACACTCGCCGCTGTTGTCGTCGTCATGACAGATCAAACAAACCCCCATCTGCAGGTAGGAGTTTCTGACATCCTCCTTCTTCTCCTCGGTCCAGACTCCGGCATCGGTCTTGTGGGTCGCCGCATCATCGACATGGCAGTCTGAGGCTGAGCACCCGCCGCTGAAGCTGCTATGATCCGGCCGAGCAATGACATAGGGAGGATTGACCACTCCGGGCAAACCGGTGATGGCGCCGAGCTGCGGGGCCAGGGATTCTGCGGCGTCATGGCAGCCCAGACACTCGCTGTCCTGACCCTGCATATGACAGAAGACACACTCCTTTTCGAAACGCTGCTTGAAATGCTGGTGCTCCACCAGACGGAACGGGCGATCCTCATCCTGATGGAGAACCTGAGAGTCATGGCAGTACCAGCACCCGTTACTTGGGAAGTTAGCCGGGGGGTTCCCGGACGGATAGCGGTTGGTCTGGAGTTCCGGCTTGCCGGTAGCCGGATCAATCACCCCCGGTCGACCATGACCGGCAGTAGCCCATTGGGTAAGATTGATCTTAGCGCGGGTGCTGTTGAACTTGCCAAAGTCATCGACATCGGCATTGGTGGCGCCATGGCAATCTCGACAGACCACCGCGTCATGGACCGAACCGCCCCACTGCGGGTTAGAGCCGGTATGACAGACCGTGTTGCTACAGGTCTTGGTGGCGGCGTCATAGGTGCCGCCGTCCTTGAAGTTGACATTCTTGACCCGATTGACGTGTCGGGCCGGGTTGATGTGCTGATCCTCGGTCATATTAATGGAGGGGATAATGGAGTCATGACAGTTCAAACAGCTACCACCGCTGATGGTGCCGACATGACAATCGTCGCAGGAAAACCCGGTAAAGAGGTGTCGGTAATGGGAATTGGCCTTGTCAGTGAGCGGTCCGGTGTTAGGATACATGGGCATAGCGGAAAGCCAGCGCTTCTCCGGGAACTTGTTCCAGTAAGTGCCGTCCCGGCCGTCACTGTGACAGCCAGAGGCATTACACCCCCCAGACGAAGGCTGATGTCCATGACAGGCGTTACACTCCTGATGCCCGCCAGTCCAGGCATAATCCCGCATTTCGGGATTGACCGTGGTCCCGTCGCTGTGGCAATAGACATTGCGACAGACCTTGGTTGCGGTGACATACTGGGGCGCAGGCATGCCGACAATAGCCCACTGATTGGGATCGATTTTGACATCGATGGCATAATTGAGATGGGCGGCCTTTGAGTTACCGGCAGCATCGACGGTGTCATAGTGGCAGTAGGAACAGGTGTACTGACGAATCCACTTGGAACTGGCCAATCGAGTGTGGCCGTTGGTCTGCATGCCTACCGGTCCTACCCGGAAGTCGGTCTGCGAACCAGGGCCGGACCCATCATGACACTGACCGCAAAGAGTATCCCCCGGCTGGTGGGTGTAATTAACGGTATTGACCACATCTTGAATCGTCACCCGTCCGTCATGGCAGGTGTCACACGTGGTGTCGGCAGCTTGATGGGTGTAGTTTAAGGTATTTGCCGCGTCGGCAAGGACGAGCCGTCCGCTGTGACAGGAGTTGCAGTTAAGTGAGTAGGTTGGATCGAGGTCGTTCCAATGCAGGCGGTAGGTAGTATCGTTGGGCGGACCGCCTCGGCCATCGTGGTGACAGGTATTGCATCCGACGGCTGTAAGGGGATCCATGACCCCGCCGCCTGGGATATGACATACCGTGCAGGCAACACCCATGGCCAGATGATCGGGGTGCTTGCCGGAATCACTCCCCGGAGCAAAACCTCGTCCATGTTTATGACAATAGGTGCAGCGGCTTGCAGCCCCTGTGGCCCCCCTGTCATCCATTTTATCAAGATGATCAGTCGCCCCATCAACGGCGTCATAGCGGTAGTGATTGGTCTCGGTGTGGCAGACTTGGCAGAGGCCGTCATTTGACGCCGTGCCGACAAACCCCCCGTTGGGATCGAAGAATTTTACCGTATGAGTGCCGGCGGGGCCAACGATTTCGCTACGGATCAACTGACCATAGATCATCCCGAAGTGACCTCCACTATTAAAAGCGCTCGGGACCTTGCCATTCACAGTGATTGAGTTGTTGGCCTTGTTGACGCCGGTAACTTCAAAGCTTGCCACAGGGTTGGTCGAGGGTATGACCATAATCAATCCACGACCAGTGGTGCCGTTTTTGGAAGCCCAGGGTGTCGTGGCATTGTCCCAATTGGCCTTGGCCAAGAGATTGGAGAATTGAAAGGTGGTGGAATACGGAGAGGCGGGAGTGCCATCGCCAAGAACAGCAAGAGATGAGGGTGTCAGATCACCGGAGACAAGATAGAGCTGGGAGTCCGGGACGGTGCCCAGCCAATCGAGTTGTGCTTGAAAATGAGGGTCATGACAGTCGGTGCATAACCGGGACCAGTCGCCAAGAGAATCTCGATGCAAACTACCCATAGCCAGACTGGAGTGAGCGACCCCGGCGATCTCTGGGCCATTGGTCCCATGACAGTTAAGGCAGATGGTGTTTATCTGTCCCGCCCTCAGGGCAGGATCATTTTCCATCGGAGAATACTGCCACCACAGTGAATAATTATGGCATCCCGTACAGCCCATATTATTCGTATCGTTGTGAGGGGCATCAACCACTGCCGCTGTGGCAATCCGCGCTAGCAAGACAAAGACCAGGCAAAGGCTAAAATTTTTCATGGCAACTCTCTGGGTTTGGTTATCGTGCTAAGTCATATTCAATTTCCTTGGCATTCATTTAGTGGTTTTTTTCACATTTGGGGGCGCATCCATTGTTCGACTAATTCCCGCAGACAAAAGGATACGAGACTAAAAGAGACCGTTGTGGGAACAAGCTAATAAAAAAAAGCCGGGCTCCTATCTCTCTGGTAGGCAACCCGGCTATCCCGATGGACCCGTGGCTTTCCGTCCCCATTTTACAACGGGTTTGGCATGATTGTTTCCAGCAACCTATTGCAATCAGCGGACCATAGGTATAATTACTAGATATCTATAAGAGGTTTTTAATAGTTAGCCGCTTTATCTGGTCAGAGAAGGGCAGGTACACGGTGTAGAGGACTCACTGTAGTTGCTTGGCAAGATGGTGAGGCGATATAACCCACAGAGACGAGATATCCCCCACATTCCTGTCAAAATACCCATGTAAAAAAATTTAGCTAGGATTCATAATTACGGTAAGAACTGCGTCCCATGAGAAAATATCAATTAAGGGGACAGGGGGAGAACGATGGTGGAGACCACCAGGACAGAGGGCTGGGGTGATCTATTCCCAAGGCGTCAATACATCACTTCCGTCCCGGATTCAGGGAGAAATCCACTGGGCAACGAACAGTGCTGCCCGCCTTATTTTTGAAGAGCAGGTAGCCATTCTTGAGACCAAAGAGGAAGAGGTCACGAGTCACTTGGACGTCCTGGCGGCAATAATCGATGATCTTATCAATCCGACCCTCCTTATACCATTTCAGGGCCATGAGCCCGTCGGCCGATTTTTTCACTCCCAGGGGATGTTCGGCCAGGCTGTTCAGACTGATCCGATAGCCAAGCCGTCGTTGTACCTGCTCCAAAATGTCTACAGTGGGGAGACTGGCCAGATCGTTACAGCCATAGCCGGACAACACCTGATTGTCAAAACGCTTGTTGTTGAAGCCCACCACCAGATCGAAGGTCCGTAGATGGGCAATCAGCCTCTCCACCTCCCCCTCTCGAAAGACCAGATAATCATCAAGCCCGGAATCATAAACCACGGCCACGCTCACCAGCATCAGCTCGGCCAGGTGCCAGCCCCCGACCTCGGCAGCCGATTTCTGGGTCTCGAGATCGAAGACTCCGTAATGCGCCGTAATCCTCAAAGCCTTTGCCTCTTCATCCTGTGCTCCTTCAGACCCTGGTTCAGGGACCGACGGTAGACTCTTATCCTGTTCGTCGACCTCCACTCTCATCTTGGAAAAATCTGACTCCCGACCACCAGAAAGCAGTCCTTCGAGCAGACACCGGGCTGACGCCTTGTCGATGGGCCGATTGCCCGAGCCGCACTTGGGCGAATGGACGCAGGAGGGACAACCGGTTTCGCAAGGACAGGAGGTGATTACCATCCGCGTCTTCTCAAGCAGTTCGCCGATTTTGCCAAAGGCCTCACGACAAAGTCCCACCCCACCGGGATGACCGTCGTAAATGAAGACAGCGGGCTTGCCGAGCTGGGGATGAAAAGGATAGGCGA
Source organism: Desulfobulbaceae bacterium (assembly GCA_013792005.1). Lineage (NCBI taxonomy): Bacteria > Pseudomonadati > Thermodesulfobacteriota > Desulfobulbia > Desulfobulbales > Desulfobulbaceae > Desulfobulbaceae bacterium. The sequence goes on along the minus strand of VMSU01000168.1, from coordinate 20,837 downwards.
TACCGCCCACGTCGTTACGGTCACAAAGGACCAAGAGTGGAAAGATCCCAATGGCGGCGTGCTCCAGGGCGTGGATACCGCCCATGAAGTGGAAGCGCTCATCTTCGACTCGCCGTTGCAGCCCCTCAGGGATCTCAATCCACAGACCTTCGGTCTCAAAGACTGTGGGCGGCAGGTCAAGAGGAACAGTGGCAATCACCTGGTGGCCGCTGACCAGACGACGCTGATAACCGCTGACCCGATCAGTGACTTTCACCCGACCAAGCGATACCCGGCAGGCGAAGCCAGGCTCCACCGACTGCCGCTCCGCCACCGCAGTAACTTTCAAGATCTCGGTCTCCTTACTGCCCATGGTGCGAGTGAAGTAATTGACACTTTTGCGTTGCGCCGTCACCTCATGCCCATCAAGATCGAGATTAGTAATCAGCCAGGTCTCGCCCCGGTGCAGATAAATGGCGCCAGGGTGACACTCCTTAAGACAACGGGGGCCATCAATGCGACCCAGTTCTCGACCGTCACCACCTGCCTGCCGAATAACAAAGGAGTGACCGCTGCCCCTGATGTCGACATGGCGGTGCGGGTACTTGCGTCCAGTGTACCAGGTGCGGCCGTCTGATCCCGTCAACAATTCGGCATCAACCACCAGTTCCGCTCTCGCCTCCCGGGCCGCTGCCTCGGCTAAAATAGGCTCATCCGCCTTAAGCGGCATCTCGGCCGCGGCACAGAGCAGATGCCGCCGTGCAATCGCCACGTTTCCGGGGTTCAACACCGCAGACTCCACCCCCCGGTCAAAAAAATCGCGGGGGTTACGCATAAAGTATTGATCCAAAGCGTCTTCCTGCCCCACCATCACGACCAAAGAGTCCCGTTGCCGCCGCCCCACCCGGCCCCCGCGCTGCCAAGTGGCCATGATCGTCCCCGGATAGCCGACCAAGATGCAAATGTCGAGACTGCCGATATCGATGCCGAGTTCCAGGGCGCTGGTGGAGACCACTCCCAAAAGATCACCGGAGGTCAACCGGGCCTCGATCTCCCTCCGTTCCTCGGGCAGAAAGCCGGCTCGATACGAGGTGAGCTTCTCCTTCAGGTATCCCAGCCGCTCATGGGTCCAGATGAAGATTAGTTCGGTCATCTTACGGGCTTGAGTATAAACGATAGTGCGTAGCCCCCGCTTCAGCGCCGCCTCAAGGAGCTGGCTGGCGGCAAAGGCCGCAGAGTCAAGCGGATTGAAAAAGATGAAGTGCCGGGTCCCTCGGGGCGCACCGCTTTCGCTGACCACTTCGACCTCCCGGCTCAACAGGTCATAGGCCAATTGGCCGGGGTTGCCCACGGTGGCCGATGAGAGAACGAATTGGGGCTGAGCTCCGAATCTATCGCAGATACGGGAGAGCCGCCTCATCACCCAAGCCATGTGGCTGCCAAAGACCCCCCGATAAGTGTGGACCTCGTCGATGATGATATGGGTCAGACCTTGCCACAGAGCAGCCCAGTTCTCATGATACCCCAGCATGGAGAGATGGAGCATGTCGGGATTGGTGATCAGGATACGGGGAGGCTGTTGGCGGATCTTACGACGCCGGTAACTTGAGGTATCACCATCACAGATCAAAGCCGGGTGCTCCCCTAATGATGGCAAGCGGTGGGCAAATTCGTCGATCCAGCGCAGCTGGTCTTGCGCCAGGGCCTTGAGCGGGAAGAGATAGAGGGCATGGGCCTTGGGATCGGTGAGCAGCCGCTCCATCACAGGGATGTTATAGATGAGACTCTTGCCGCTCGCCGTGGGGGTGGCGACAATCACGTCCCGACCATCCCGGATCAGGTCAATCGCCTGTTGTTGGTGGCTGAAAATACTCCGGTATCCTGCCTGCCCGAAGGCTTCAGCCAAGGCAGCGGGAAGCGGCCGGGCTAACTCAGAGAAAACGGCCGGCGTCTCTGGAAGCTCCTCATGATGGACCACCTGAGGGCCAAAACGGGAAGAACCCTTCAAGGCCCGGATATATTCGGCAACCCCTCTCTGCTGCTCTGAGTCTGATGTCATGAACAATGCCGTTCTGCTTTAGGTTTTTCGTTACCAAGAGTTATCGCCGAGGTGATAAAGATGACGGAACGGACAGCAAAGACATTCGCCGGACCTGACGCCTGTCTCCTGAAAACGTCAGACTGAGGAACGGTTAAATCGGCAGGAAGATAAAACTGGCCGCACTGGTAACTATGCGGCTAATAACCCGATTGTTCTTACCTTCAATAATTAAGGCCATCAGGTCCTGATCGGCGATCAATTTACCGAACTCTCGCTCGAAGCTAAGGTTATCTACCAAATCATCCATGGTGTTGGTAAGCAAATATTGTTGTCCAGTCGGGAACTTGGCATTGGACAACTTCCACACCGCCGTCTCAATGTTGCGAGCGCTGTTGTAGAGCTTCTGTGCATCAAGGGCGTCGCAGAAAAAAAAGGTCTGTTTATGCTCATAAGAGGCCATGATCATGGTCAAGAGAGCGCTCATGTAGGTGTGGACACGGTCTCCCGGATAGTCCTCGACAAAACTGAGCTTGAAATTTTCCTGCCAGTCAAGATCTTTCATCGGTGAATCCGACCAGTGCTCGAGCTGATTGAATAATTTCGCAGTCGCTACATGAGGTGTCTCCAGTCCCTGCTTGCGGAATTCCTGCGGATTGCGCAGATAGAGCTTCTGGGTCAGCAGACGGAGACTTTTCAAGACCTCTTTTTCAACGAATTCACTGCCACCATCCAATTCGATCGGAGCAAGCACACCCCTTACTCAATAAGGGAAAAAGTAGCCTGAGCCGTTATGGAAGTCAATCTCTTTGCGCGATACTGTGGGGGGAGAAGCGGAAGTGGTAATAATAGGGATGGATCGTTTGGCTCCTCACTATTTGCCGTGGATAAGGTTAAATAGGGGAAGCGGTCCACTCGCTCCGTGAGTAAAATAATCTTGTTATGCATCCCGTTTGTGTCTGCGTTTGTGCCGAAATGAGGGATAATTCATTTTTTTGGGTTATTTGGCTTCTTGGTCAATGGCAAAATGCCCCGGTAAATAGAAACGTAGTTAATATTATGCTGTCAATTATTTCGCCTTCACTAATAAAACACCTTAATATCAGGATGTTGAAAATAGGATTAAAAATAATGACAATAAGGAATTTATTGGAACAATAATTGCTGCTTAATATGAGGTCTAAATGGGTAGCAAAAGAAAATACCCCGCAATACCCACTTGCGCATCACACACACAACTATATTCATAAATTGTATGGTCTTAGGCTGTTGCCTTTCTGTAATGGATTGGTCCACCACAGGAAAATATAAATATGATATTGTTGCATTGAACTAACGATGATGGCGTCGCAAAAAGGCCGACCTACTGCGTTGCAGCGCACTTTTGCTTAGCCATCCCGTGACTTTTTGTGAGACCATCAACGATAGGGGAAATACAATGTTTAAGAAAAGTATTATCGTATCCATGGCCCTGATCTTTTTTGCATCAATGGCTTCGGCAGCCTCTGTCCTTGATGCCCCTCATAATAGCATCAGCGATGTGCATTGTAGTTCCTGTCATAGTTATTCCCTGTGGTGGCGGTATTCGCCAATCAACCAGAGCCTAAACCCGAGCAAAGACACCATAGCCAACAATGTCTGTAGTAACTGTCATGACGGCTCGAGGGCAGAAATACCCTTGCAGCGCACCCACTCCAGCACGGTTATCGGCTCATCGCTGCATGGCGTTTGGGAATCCAATTGTATTGATTGTCACGATCCCCATTATCAAGGCCAATTGGCATGGATTGACCCTAGCACGCAAACCTATCCGGCCGAGCTCTATCTAGTCAACGGCACTATTGGCACGATCACCGCTGGCACTCTCACCGACACCACAAATATCGCCTACAGCAACGTCCCGCCTGACAACCAGACCGGCGACTGGACCGACCGCAGCCGTTGGGGTAATAAAAATGCCAACTCCGATTTTGAGCGAGGTCTGATCTTAGTGGTCAATACCGGTAGGGCCGAAAACACCTACCAGGTTATCAGCGCCAACGATAGCGTTATCACCGTCAAGGGTATCATCAATTCGACTGATGCCGGCAAGTCCTTTGGCCTTATCTATGGTCAGTTGATCAAGAAAAAGATTACCACATCTCAAGGTGACCGAGAGGTGAAGTTTTTTGATCCTAATGGCTTTACAGACGACACTATGGCTGTGGCTGGTATCTGTCAGGTGTGTCACACCGAGACCAAATACTATAAAAATGACGGCACCGGCGCTTCGCACAACAGTGGGGCGTGCTGCACGCAATGTCACCTATCTAAAGAGGGGTTTAAGGTCACATGTGATGCCTGTCACGGTTTTCCGCCTGTAAACAACACGGCTGCCCAGCCTGATGGTCTAGTCTGGCTAAACGGCAAGATAACCGGCTCTTTGACAGCAGGGGCCCATGAACTGCATGCGGTCAAGTATAGCTGTAGTACCTGTCACCAGAACAGCGCTGGCAGTGGAGCGACCCATAATAACGGTAACATCACACTAGGATTTTCCATTTTCAATGGAGCATACAGTGGGGGAAGTTATGACGGTCAGTCCAGTGTGGCCTATGACAGTAGTGGTGGCACAGTGATAACGACAGTAGGCACTAAGACATGTAGTGCCTACTGCCATGGTTCAACCATGGCGCCTGACGGAGGCAGCAATACAACTCCTGTGTGGGACAATCCTTCTACTGCTGCCTGCGGCACATGCCATGGGACGACAGCGGATAACCCTCCGACTTTAGGCAGCCACCTAAAGCATGCGGGCTCTGCCAACGGAGGGCTGGCCCTTTCATGCACATTCTGCCATTACGGTTACGAGCCTCTCCATGTAAACAACCAAGCTGATTTCACCTTCGACACCGGGACATATCCTTGGCTTAGCGATGCTGTATACAGCGGCGACACGATTATGCTCAATATTTATGGTAGCTGCTCAAATGTATATTGTCACAGCAATGGGACAGGGGGCACAACAAACACTGGCGAGACAAGAAGCATTGCTGCCAACACCTCACCAGCCTGGGGAAGCGCTACATCATGCGGCAGTTGCCATGGCGGAGGAGATGCATCCGGACGGCCATCATATCCAAACGGCACACCAAAGGCCAACAGTCATAATGCCTCTGCTCACTCTTATATTAAATGCAATGCGTGTCATTGGCCCTTGACCGAGACCGGCAATACCATAAAGGATTCCACGAAACATGCAAATAAGCTGTATGATATCGGTAATAGTGCTGGCACTCTGAGTTACACTTATAACTCCGGCGGTGGATCATGTAGCAATATTGCCTGCCACGATGATGCAACCTGGGGAGGCCCGACACCTACCCATATTGCCTATAACGAATGTCTTTCCTGTCATAAGGGTGTCATGGACAGCAGGAGACAGATCGTTGACAGCAATGGAAACGGGACTGGCACGGGAGGAGATTTCAAAAAGACAACCCACCATATTACAACACCTGTTGCAGGACAGGTCACGGTGAAGAACCCGACGGCGACTACAGCCGGTACAGGTGGTTTTACCGACCCGGCCAATGCCTATGCTCTCGATAGCATTTATGCAACTTGCACTAGTGATGGCAATACCCAGTTGTATGAAAACTTTGGCGTTACGTTGCTTGGTGATGCACAGATTATAACTAAAGTAGAGATTGGCGTTACAGGATTTTATACCGCTGCTACAACGAGAACCTCGCAATTTATCATTCAGATTTCATGGGATGGGGGAACAACGTGGAGTGGCGAGGGGGTTGTTAATCTTCCAATAAATACCGCAACCACCCAATTCAAAGATTTCACATGGAGTACGACATGGAAAAACGCGAAATTGAGCAACTCAAACTTCAAGGTGAGAGTGCGGAATTACTTTACCTCTACCCCGGCTACCACGAATCATTTGGATTGGATACAGGTCAGGGTAACGTATAATTCCAGCACCGCTCCGATCACTAATACCGCCTGTCTGGTCTGTCACGATACCTTGCAGCACATGGGGGGTACAGTGAGGCTAAAGGATGCGGACACAGGTGCAATATATGCCTATGATCCCGCCAACCCGACAACCGCTGAGAATTTTTGCCTCAGCTGTCATGATACAAATGGTGCAAACGGCAATATGAGTCCTTTTGCAGACGGGTCAACAATCGGTGTTATTCCCTATAGGGCTAGCAAAGATGTAAAGGCCAGTTGGCAAAAGACTTACGGGCATAAGCAGCAGGGTCTTACCTGTCTTGGGAACGGAAATCCGACTACAGGTTGCCACTCAAACGGCCATGGCTCTGACAATGTGGGGCTCCTAAGTAAGAACCTGACTCTTCCCGCTCCAGGTACCTATTACAATCCGTTGACGGACGAAGGCCATTATGAGATGTGCTTTAGTTGCCATCAAAACTACCCGAGGATAACCAAGGAGGCCGTTTTGGGGTACAGGAGTGGTGGGCATTACGATACATGGGGCGATGGCCAACCCCCTTATAACATCACAGATATTAAAACGAATTTCAGAGATAGGTATGACGGAAGCGCAAAGAATTACGATGATGGAGGCTTCTGGACCGGATATTCTAATCTCCATTACTTCCATGCACAAGCTGGGACTTGGGCATACAGAGATTCGATTCAAAATTCAGGAATAACCTGCATTGCTTGTCACAACGTGCATGGCTCGAATACACAATCAGGATGGGTCTATGACGAGATGCAATACAATCGTTATACAGTCGGAGAGGACCAGTATGGCACCATGGATATACCTAATTATTCCAGCCTCAGAAACAGTCCTACAAATTGCTTATATAATTGTCATAGCATTCAGGGCAAGACGTATAATTGGTTTACTCCGGCCAATGAATAACACTTGAGGAAGAGAACAATGAGATCAATCAAGGTAATAGCCTTACCCATAATAATCACACTCATTACCCTTTTTTCAGCAGGTAGCGGCTACTGTTTAACAGAGCACAAAAAGTGTGTCTCATGTCATGAACTAAGAGGAGCAGATGAGAATATCAGGGAGACTGTCAATTCCCTGTGCCTTGGCTGTCATGCGGCTAATATAACAGATCACAAACTTGACATTGTCTCTAATACAGCACCTGAAAGTCTTCCCCTTGACAGTCAGAAAAGAATTATATGTATTACTTGCCATGAGCCACATGGGAAGAATACGGTTGGCAAATTTTTGAGGATGGAGCGCGAGAAGCTTTGTCTCTCCTGTCATCCTGCTTAAGGCCAACATACATGTCATGACAATGGGGTAAGAAAAACAGCAACTTGCTGCCAAACCGACAGCACAAAACCGGCATCTACCAGATTGCCCGACAAGGACCAACATGTCTTGAAACAGCAGTGGCAGCGGTAGCAATCCAACCCATGATAGCTAGCTAAACTGTACTCAATGCCATACATGATCCAAGGTTTCAAACCATAAACTGACTAACTCGTAGTCGGTAAACGACAAAGCCGATGGCAGGGAGAGCAAGTCCTAGTCATCGGCTTTTTTCCTGAAGAGATGAAAGATGTCATCTCACCACCATAAATATTCCAGAAATCCTCAATAGTTGATCTTATTACTGTAAGTCAACCACTCCAAACGACGACAAACCGATAGTTTATTGTCAAATGGGAGACCGGAAAGTTCATGGCTTGTTTTGTAAAGTCCCGCCGGCTCACCCCTCAGAAAAGTATAAGCCGGCGAGATCCTAAATGACCGGGGGGGTTACGCGATCCCCCCCGGTCATTCATCCCTACCCTTTCACCGCCCGGGCCAAGATCTGATAATTGCGATCCACCATGGTCCTCGGTTCAACCATCAAACCGGCCTGCACCATGGCATTATCGTGGATCTGTTCGACGATCAGACGGGCCAGGGTCTCATCCTTAACCCGCAGGTCGGCGAGATCCTTGATCAACTGGTGACCGGTGTTGATCTCAAGATTCTTGGCCCCGAAATCTCGGGGACCGTCCGGACTCGATGCCCGCATGATCCGCTCCATGGAAGCGGTCATGAAGCCGTCGGGATTGACGATGATGGCCGGGCTGTCTACCAGCCGCTTGGATTCACTGACCTCTTTCACCCGTTCGCCCAAAACCTCCTTCATCCATTTGGTGAGTGAGGTGGCGATAGCTGTATCCAAGTGGTTCTTGGCCTCTTCTGCTGCCGCCTCTTTATCTTCAGGAAGTTTTAAATCGGCACGATCAGCGGAGACCAGCTTCTTACCGTCAAACTCGCCCACGTGGCTGAACACGAAGTCATCAATCGGCTCCATAGTGTAGATGATCTCAATGTGCTGCTTCTTAAAGGCATCCAGATACGGACCGGACTCGATGGCCGAACGGCTCGGCCCGTTAATGTAGTAAATCTCCTGCTGGCCCTCCTTCATCCGCCCCACGTAATCGGCAAGGGAGGTCAGGGTTCCGGGTTCCGAAGTCGACGACTCAAAACGCAGAAGCTTGGCGATTGATTCCCGGTGAGTAAAATCGGTGGTGGCACCCTCCTTGAGAAAAAAGCCGAAGGTCTTCCAAAACTCGAGATAGGTCTCGGGGGAGTTTTTGGCCTGCTCCTCTAAAAACTTCAAAAACTTCTTGGTCACCACCTTGTTGATCTTAAGAACCAAGGTATTGTCCTGCAAGGCTTGGCGGGAAATATTCAAGGGCAGGTCTTCGGAGTCGATAACCCCGCGCAGGAATCGCAACCACTCCGGCAGGATCTTATCGCTGTGCTGTTCGATCAAGACCTTCTGGCAGTACAGATTGACACCTGGGTCCATCCGGCCAAAACCCATCTTCTCAAAATTCTCCTTGGGCACAAAGAGTAAGGCATGGATGGCCAATGGCGCATCAGCCGAGAAGTGGAGACGCATAAGAGGTTCATCATAGGCGTTGCCGACGAATTTATAAAAATCGGAATACTCCTCGTCCTTGATCTCGGAAGCCCCTTTGGTCCACAGGGCCTGGACCGTATTCACCGTCTCGCCGGCCACCTTGATCGGGAAGGGCACAAAACTTGAGTACTGCTTGATAATCCGTTTGATCGTCTCATCTTTCGCGTAATCCTTCGCTGCCTCGGTCAACTCAATGATCAGCTTCGTGCCGCGATGAAGGCCAGGACACGGGCTGACGGTATAGCTGCCGGTGCCGTCGGAACTCCATTCATGGCCAGGATCACCGATCTGATAGGAGCGGGACTGTACCCGAACCTGCTTGGCGACCATGAAGGCCGCATAGAAACCGACCCCGAACTGACCGATAATATTAACGTCCTTCTGAGCGCCCTCACTCAGGCTGGTAAGAAAGGTCTTGGAACCAGAATGGGCGATGGTGCCGAGATTGGCGATCAGTTCATCACGGGTCATGCCGATACCGGTGTCGATCAGAGTGATGGTGTTCTCCTTTTCATCGACGGCAATGTTGATCTCCAGGGGTACGTCCTTATCAAAGATCTCCTGATCGGTAAGATTGAAGTGGCGCATCTTTTCCAAAGCATCGGCGGCGTTCGACACCAACTCCCGCAGGAAGATATCCTTCTCCGTGTAGAGGGAATGGATGACGATATCGAGCAGTTTTTTGGTCTCGGATTGAAACTCAAGGGTTTCGGTACTTGCAGTTGTCATTTGCTACCTCATTGTATTTCTGTTAAAGGGGGAATCGTAACCACGCGGTTGGTTTGGTGGGCGATGCCCATCCTACGCATGATTGTACTGGTACAACGTATATCAATTTGGGGCGAAAACTAATCATCAAACCCCAATTGTCAAGGCGCGGGGCGTCAGACGACACATCTTATCCTGATTTTCATCATCACTCATTCACTGTTATGGACCTGACAACCATCTTTGTTATCGCGATAGCGCTGGCCGTTGATGCCTTTGCCGTGGCCCTTGCCGCCGGGATCTCTTTGCCGTGGGTTGGGCGTCGCCACACCTTCCGGCTGGCCTGGCACTTCGGACTGTTTCAGGCAGGGATGAACATTATCGGCTGGGGGGCAGGGTTGACGATACGGACCTACATCGAACGTTACGATCACTGGCTGGCCTTTGGGCTTCTGGCCTTTGTCGGGGGGCGAATGATAATCGAGACGCTGCAACTTGAAAAAGAAGATGAGAAGGACCGCAGGGACCCGACCAGAGGACGAACCCTGGTCATTCTCTCCCTGGCCACCAGCATTGATTCCCTGGCAGTGGGCTTAAGCTTCGCCGTGCTCAAGATTTCGGTATGGTTCCCAGCCCTGGTGATTGGCATCGTGGCCAGCGTGCTGACCGCCGCAGGTCTGCACCTCGGGCAAGTGGTAGGCTCAGCCTCCCGGCTAGGCGCCAAGGTGGAGGTTGCCGGAGGCCTGGTGCTGATCGCCATCGGCATCCGGATACTGCATGACCATGGAGTATTTTAAATTACGAATTACGAATGCGTGAAAGTTCCCGATCAATTCGTAACTCGTAATTTCTTATTGATAACTCCTACTTTCCCCACTTGACCCGAATACGGCTGATAGCCTCAATCACGTTCGCCCTTCCGCCAAAGGCTGAAAGCCGGAAATACCCCTCGCCGCTGGGACCAAATCCACTGCCGGGGGTACCGACCACATGACACTCAAAGAGCAGTTTGTCGAAAAAATCCCAACTCTTGATTCCATCTGGGGTCTTAAGCCAGATATAGGGGGCGTTGACCCCGCCATAACAAGTGATTCCTGCCTCTTCCAGTCCCTGGCGGATGAGGCGGGCATTCTCCATATAGAAATCAACCGTCTCCTTGACCTCAGCCCACCCCTCATCAGAGTAGACGGCTGCTGCCGCTTTCTGCACCGGATAGGAAACGCCGTTAAACTTGGTGCATTGACGACGGTTCCACAAGCGGTTGATAGCAATCTTTTCGCCCTCGGCAGTGGTGGCCATCAGGGCCTCTGGAACCACAGTCAAGCCGCAGCGCACCCCGGTAAACCCCGCGGTCTTGGAAAAAGAACGGAATTCGATGGCACACTCTTTGGCCCCATCCAACTCATAAATCGAGTGAGGAATACCGGGCTCAGTGATAAACGCTTCGTAAGCGGCATCAAAAAGGATAATCGCCTGATTCTCTTTCGCGTAATCAACCCAGGCCTGAAGTTGCGCCTTGGTGGCCACGGCACCGGTAGGATTGTTAGGATAGCAAAGGTAGATGATATCGACTTTTTCAGCAGGAAAGGCCGGAGCGAAATCATTTTCTGCTGTACAGGGCATATAGACTAATCCACGGTAATACCCTTTTTCATCGGCCTCGCCGCTTCTGCCGATCATCACATTGGTATCGTTGTAGACCGGATAAACCGGATCGCAGATCGCCACCCGATTGCTCAGATCAAAGATATCAAGAATATTGGCGGTATCGCATTTCGAGCCGTCGGAAATAAAGACCTCACTGGCCTTAAGCTCAACCCCCAACGGGCGGTAAGACTTATCAATGATAGTATTGATCAGCCAGTCGTATCCCTGCTCCGGGCCATAGCCGTGGAAGGTCTCGGCACGACCCAGATCGTCAATTCCCTGATGAAAGGCGTTGAGTACGGCTGGGGCAAGGGGACGGGTAACGTCACCGATACCAAGGCGAATAACCTTGGCCTCCGGGTTGGCATCGGTAAAGGCCTTAACCCGCCGGCCGATCTCCGGAAACAGGTAGCCAGCTTTAAGCTTCAGATAATTATCGTTCAATCGTGCCATGGTTGTCCTCAACGCGGTATGATAAAAAAAGCAAGTGGGCAGGGCAGAGACCCTGCCGCTTTGGTACCATGAGCAAATGAAGGCCGTCAAGGCAAAAACTACATTTGCGGTGGTTTCCGGGTCCATGCCACAGTACCAGCCACTCCTAAAAAATTCCTTGAGCCCCTACCAGTAAAATATTTCTGTATAAATGCGGTTGCACTATTTTTTGAGAAATCAGCAATCCTTTGATTGACGGCAACCCCTCTATTCGATAGTCTATACAAGACATGGATATAGGTACAATTGCTCATCCACTAACATTACGAAAATGAGTCTCATCCGGTTTAATTCCCGTTCCATCGCAGGAGGTAGACACCATGTTGCGCAGTGTAACAAAAGGATTCGTGCTCGGAGCTATCCTCATAGCAAATCTCATGCTGCCCCTCCCTGCTTGTGCCACCACTCCGATCCGTATCAATGGCACAGGAAGCGGCCTCCACATGATGAAACCTCTGCTCGAGGCCTACAACAAGACCCACCCAGAGGCTCACTTCGAGATGGATAAGGCGCTGGGTTCCTCAGGCTCGATCAAGGCCCTGCTGGCCAACGTCCTGGATATTGCGGTGTCAAGCAGGCCGCTGAAACCCAAAGAGGCTCAAGCTGGCGCCAGAGTGTCACCCTATGGTCAAACACCACTGGCCCTTGTTACCCACAAAGATGTCACTGTAACAGAACTCACCACCCAGGAACTGGTGAATATCTACGCTGGAAAGACCCTGAACTGGCCCGATGGCAATCCCATCCGAATCATCCTTCGCCCACAAGAGGACTCCGACACCAAAATTCTGAGCCAACTCTCCCCCGAGATGAATACCGCTATGATCAGTGCGCAATTACGACCAGGTATGACCATCGCCGTGACTGACCCAGAGTCCATTGCCGCCATTGCCAAAACGCCGGGGGCTATTGGAACTTCCGGCCTGACCGGAGTTATCGTCGAGCAGCTCCCTGTAAACGTGATCCGTCTGAACGGAGTGGAACCTACCCCGAACGCTCTGACCACACACAGCTTTCCCTTAAGCAAACCCCTGGATATTGTTACATTGCACACCCTGTCTGAAGCTGCCAAACAATTTTTGACCTTTGTCTACTCGCCTAAAGGAAGAACGATTGCCGAAGCCGCAGGGGTAGAAGTTACCGCCGGGGAGAAATCACCCTGGTGAATGCTCAATTCTCAGCCGTATCACGGGTCACGTCCCTGATTGCCGGGGTTATTGCAACCGCCATCACCCTCCTGGCCCCCATTGGGTATTTTTATGTTTCCCGGAACTCTGTCCTAAGCAATATAAAGACGGACAACGAACTAACAGCAAACGCCATCACCGGGATAGTTACTGCCAACCCAAAAACCTGGCCCTTCCAGGATCTCAGAATTTCAGAGATCTTAGCCCGCCGAGCCCGACCAAACACCTTTGAAAGTCGCCAAGTCCTGGACTCCAAGGGCTTAGTGGTAGCCGAATCCATCGGCGACGTACCGTGGCCGACTATCAGCGATTCCCATGACATCTACGATGCAGGTACCGTCGTGGCTCGGATTGAGCTTATCCGCTCCCTACAGCCAATTGCCATCCGGACCTTGATCATCGCGGCAGTATCTCTGACCCTCGGGCTCCTCGTATTTATTATCCTGCGCATTATTCCCATGCGAGCGGTCAGGCGGGCCTATGGGCAGCTCTCGCAGAACGAACTCCGCTACCGCTCCCTATATAATTCCATGCGGGAAGGACTTGGCCTCTTCGAACCTGTCTATGGCGCGGATAAGACAATAAAGGATTTTCTTTTTCTCGATGTCAATCCTGCCCTTGAACATATCCTCGGCGCAGAAAAAAATGCCCTCGTCGGGACCAGCGGCGCTCACCTTCTAAACGGGGCGCTGCTCAATTATTGTACCGATATCGCCTCTGCCATGAACCACGCCACGACACTTCACATTGAAGCGACCGACCAGGATGCAAAAAAGTATTACGATGTCAATCTCTTTGCCCCTACATCCACAACCTTTGCGATCCTCATCGAAGACATAACCGACAGAAAAATTTCAGAAAAACAGATCCATACGCTTGCCTACTACGACCAATTAACTGAGTTACCCAACCGTTTTCTGCTGATAGACCGGCTGGAACAGCTCCTTGCCCAATGCCGGCGTGACAACAAGGGTGTGGCTCTTCTCTTTCTTGATCTGGACCGCTTCAAGCACATCAATGACACCTTAGGGCATGCCCTTGGAGATCAACTGCTCATTGCTGTGGCAAAACGACTTTCGAAAGGACTCCGTAAATCAGACTCCATCGCCCGATTAGGTGGGGACGAATTCGTGGTCCTCATCTCCTTCTCGGATGAAGGGGCAGGAATCACTCACCTGGCCAAAAAGCTGATCAACGCAATTGCTAAGCCGTTCATCATTGCAGACCATAAGGTCTTTTCAGGGACCAGCATCGGTATTGCCACCTTCCCTTCTGACGGCTGCGACAGTGAAACGCTCCTTAAAAATGCTGACCTCGCCATGTATGCCGCCAAAGAAATGGGCCGCAGCAGCTACTGTTTTTTCACTGCCGAAATGAACAGCAAGGCCCATGTACGGATGGAAATGGACGCCAAGATGCGCTACGCCCTGACTCATGATGAGTTCTTTTTAGTGTTTCAGCCGGTTATGAACATTACCACCAACACGATGACAAGCGCCGAATGCCTGATCCGCTGGCGTGACACCTCCGGCAAACTGATCATGCCAGGTGATTTCATCCCCTTGGCGGAAGAGAGCGGTCTGATCATCGCGATTGGCGAATGGGTGATCAAGGAAGCCTGTCACGCCCTGAAGACCTGGTCAGAGGCGGATCTGCCGCCGGTTAAAATCTCGATCAACGTTTCAGCCCGACAATTTTCCCAACACAATTTCCTTGATTTCCTGATTTCAGTTATCGACTCGACAAACATTGACACCCACTTTCTCGAGCTTGAGCTGACGGAAAGCTCTTTGATGAACGATCCGCATCTGGTAACCGAAACCCTTGATCAATTCAAGGCCAAGGGACTCTCTCTCGCCATTGATGACTTCGGTACCGGCTATTCTTCCTTAAGTTACCTGTCCCGTTTTCCCATCGACCGGCTCAAGATAGATCGCTCGTTTATCAGAGAGCTCATCACTAACACCACAGACCAAGCCATTGTTGAGGCAATCTTCGCCATGGCCGACAAACTAGAAATTGAAGTGGTAGTTGAAGGGGTGGAGACCGCAGATCAGGTTGCATTCCTTCAACCTCTCGGCTGCCACTATATCCAAGGCTATTATTTTCACCGCCCATTGGAAGAGGAAGCCTTTTTGAAGCTTCTAACCCGTTAAAGACTTGGAAGTTTACAACGTACCACCTAAAAGGGATTGCACATGGATAAAAGCAACACCGAACAACTTACAATGGTTATTACCGATTTCCTGGAAATTGGTCATGTAGACAATATTATCGCCATGTTCAAACAGGATCATACCTGTTTGACCTTGACCGGAGCCTTAATTCAAGATGAGCGTTTCAAGGTGAGGATGGGAATGGCCGTGTTGTTCGAGGATCTGGCCACCGCCCTGCCGAAAGAAGTTATGTCGTTGGCAGTCCCGTCGCTACTGAAAGCGATGGAGCATCCCGCCGCCTATGTCCGCGGAGATGCCGCATATCTCCTGATGACGATCAGAAGCTCGGAGGCAATGGATGCCTTGGCCCGCTTCCAACACGACCCCGATCCACAGGTTGCCGAGATAATACGGGAGGGCTTGGGATGGTAGGATTTTTTAGATCTGAAGAAACTGTGAAAAAATGAGTAAAAAAAAGGGGTGACCGACAAGGCCACCCCTTTTTTTTACTGAATAAAGCGATAAATCAAACGCAACCAGTCGGCTTCGGAAGGCCAGCCATCTTACAAGCTCCCTTACCAGGTCCTGACGGGAACAACTCGTAGATTCTCTTCAAAGGGAATCCAGTGGTCTTGGACAGGATACGTACCATCGGAGCGATACCGTTCTTCTTGTAGTAGTCCTGAAGGGTGTTGATGACTTTGTTGTGCTCGTCGGTCAACTCGGAAATACCTTCAACACTCTTTACGTACTCAACCCAACCCTGGTCCCACTCTTCCATACCCTTGGTCAAGAATCCATCTTCGTCCACGTTGTAGGACTTGCCGTTATGCTCTATTGTGGCCATGTTACTCCTCCTCTCTTTATGTTAATAAAAGTTCCATGCTACAAAAATTCCCATTTTGTAAGATGTTGTTTGATACTATAGCCCCAACCATTTGTCAAGATCCTATCACCGGAAAAATGAAGGGAGACTCATTTTTTCTTCTTCTCTTGGCTACGTCTTAATTTCATGGCCCAATCGGAAAAAACTCCGTCGTCTGATGCTGGCAAAGAACTGTATATTTCCTCCACTCCCGGTCATTAGCAAAAGGGTGGTCCACATTATAATGAAGCCCTCGCGACTCCTTACGTATTCGGGCAGAAGTGACAATAAGCTGGGCCATGGTGGCAATGTTTCGCAACTCGATCAGATCCGGCGTCAGGAGATAATCTTGATAGTGCTGATCAACCTCCGCCAGAATAGGAGCCAGTCGCGCTTGGACCAAGTTAAGACGTTTATCGCTGCGGACAATCCCGACGTAATTCCACATCAGACGTCGGATCTGATCCCAGTTGTGAGTAATCAGGACACACTCCTTGATTCGGGCCGCACGGCCGGAAGACCAGGCAGGCAGAGATTGAAAACGACGACCTCCGACCTCGGGCCAGTCAATCTGACATTGGCAAAAGGCCTGATGAGCGAAAACCACCGCCTCAAGCAACGAATTACTGGCCAACCGGTTCCCACCATGCAGCCCGGTGCAGGCGGTTTCACCAAAGGCAAACAGACCGGGAATTGAAGTCCGGGCATGGGCATCGGTCAGGACGCCGCCGCACATATAATGAGCCGCTGGCACGACCGGAATCGGTTGCTTGGTTATATCGATACCGAAGGAGAGGCACGTCTGGTAAATATTAGGAAATCGGGTGCGGACAAAATCAGCCGACTGATGGGTGATGTCGAGAAAAACCGAATCATCGCCACTGGCCTTCAACTCACTATCAATGGCACGAGCCACGGTATCTCTGGTAGCAAGGTCGCCACGAGGGTCGTATTTGTCCATGAAGGTTATGCCTGCCTTGTCGATCAGTCGCCCGCCCTCTCCCCGTACCGCCTCGGAAATCAGGAAATTCTTGGCTTTGGGATCGAAGAGACAGGTTGGATGAAACTGAACAAATTCCAGGTTCGCAACCTTGGCTCCGGCCCGATAGGCCATAGCCACTCCGTCACCGGTCGCGATGTCCGGATTGGTGGTGTACAGATAAACCTTACCGCAGCCACCGGTACACAGAACCGTTGTCTTGGCCTGAAAGGTATGGATCTCACCACTCATATTGTCAAGTACGTAGGCGCCCAAACACTGTTCGCCGCCGTACTCACTCATCAGACCTGCCTTTGAGGCAAGGAGCAGATCAACAGCGCAGTGGTTTTCAAGAATAGTGATATTGGCAGAACCGGCAGCAGAGGCCAGAAGACAGCGCTCGATTTCATGCCCGGTAAGATCGTACGCATGGGCAATCCGACGGGCCGAATGTCCGCCTTCACGGGTCAGATCAAGATGGGAACCATGATCATTGCGATTAAACGACACCCCAAGATCAATAAGTTCCCTGATCCGCTCCGGCCCGTTTTCAACCACCATCCGCACAATCTCTTCACTACATATCCCAGCCCCTGCCTTAAGGGTGTCCTGGACATGACTGGCAAAACTGTCATCATCTGAGAGAACGGCGGCGATACCTCCTTGGGCCAGATTTGTGGCGGTGTCGATCCGCGACTTTTTGGTAACGAGAGTCACCGACCCCAAAGTCGCGGCCTTCAGGGCAAAAGACAACCCGGCAATGCCACTGCCAATGATCAAAAAGTCGGAAACAAATTCCTTCGTCGTCATTTTTTTGTTTGTGTTTTCTGGTTTTTGGATCATTAATGACCAATCACGGTGATTCCATTCACGACCACAGTGAGTCTGAGGACAAGTTCCCACTGAAACTACGATAAAGGAACCGACTATGTCACGTTTACACCTGGTAATCTTTGACTGCGACGGGGTGATGTTCGACTCCATCGCCGCCAACGAAGCCTACTATAATGACATCCTGGCCCACTTTGGCCACCCACCCATGGATGAAGACGAGCTTCGCTACGTCCATGTCCGCCATGTCGCGGATTCGATTCGCTACATTTTTCGCAACCACCCGGCAGACTATGCGGCGGCAGATGCCCACCGTCTGACACTCGACTACTCCCCCTATCTCAAGTTCATGCGCATGGAACCAGACCTTCCGGAGTTCCTCACCTTTCTTCGTCCTACCCGCCACACGGCAATCAGCACCAACCGTTCCACCACCATGGCCTCAGTCCTTAAGATCTTTGGCTTGAACAGCTACTTTGACAAGGTGGTAACAGCCCTTGATGTCACCCACTCTAAACCCCATCCTGAGGCATTGCACCAGATTTTTGCCCACTTCAACCTTCGTCCCGATGATGCAATCTATATTGGTGATTCGCAGGTCGATCTGGAACACACCCAAGCCGTAGGAATGCGAATGATCGCCTTCAAGAATCCAGAACTGGCAGCCGATTATCACGTCAACAGCTTTATGGAAATCACCGCTCTGCCGATTTTTTGATCCCGGGTCTCTCGCTAATTATCAGCGTCACCCTCGCCACACTGCCCGCAAAGAGTGATTAGCAACTGGTCAACACCACCACACCCTCAAGAAAATCAATTTCCTTGACCATCACTCCTGGGACCAGCCGCGGAGCATCAAAAAGAGCATTGATACTAACCCCTTCCGCCGACACCTCAAGTCGGGCAACCGCATCCATAATTTTCTCCTGAGTTCCATTGGTTTTCAAAATTACACTCATCTGACACATGGCTTTCTCCTCATGTTTGTATTGCGCAATATCCCTTATATTATTAACTACACAGGTTAACGGTAATCAGTTATCGGTTTACGGTTAAAAGAATCATGGTTAGACATAAATCATCGCATGATACTCAATGTCAGTGTGTCCTCAGCCATTGGCAGGACCCAATCACCGTCAACTGTCAACCGTAAACCGACAACCTGAGCAGTTATTCTTATTATTGATTATTGTTAGAAATCTTCTTCCAGGTAAAACGCAAAGTCACCTCAGCGGATACTCTTTGCCTTTTACCTTGTTGGCTCCATTATTACATCAACTTTACAAAAAGTTGACAGCCGTTACCGGTTAACGCTACTGTTAGTATATATCCAGTTAAATATTGTACAGAGTTTATCATCTTCCCGGTAAAGACAATACCCACTCCTTAAATAATACCTTAACGGGAAACCGCCACTTATCCACAATAAATCTCAGGGGGAAAACATATGATCCCAATTGTATCGGGTCAAGATACAGATCTTGTACGAATACTTCGCGAAGCAAATACCATCGCGGTCGTCGGTCTCTCCCCCAAGCATGAGCGTCCCAGCAATCAGGTCGCAGCGTACCTACTGGCCGCAGGCTATCACGTTATCCCTGTCAATCCGGGACATACTCAGATCCTTGGCCTCCAGACGTACCCAGACCTCGCCTCAATCCCGGTCCCAGTTGACATCGTCGACATCTTCAGAAATGCGAAAGAGGTCCCTGCCCTTGTCGAGGCCGCCATCGCCATCAAGGCCAAGGCGGTGTGGATGCAACTTGGAATAATCCATGAAGAAGCGGCAGCCAAAGCGAGAGCGGCGGGACTAATCGTGGTCATGAATCGTTGCCTGAAGATCGACCACCAACAGTTCGGTCGATGAAGGATAACTCCTCCTCATGACTCCAACACAAACGGATCACACACTGATTATGACCAAGGCGAGCAGAGATGATCGATAGCACGCTGTTGTCATCAATCATGGTTGGATTTGGGGCAGGCTTCCTGCTGGTATCGATCCTGATCAGCAAAGGCGTCTATAGCATGGTCCCCAAAGGCTTACACGCCAAATGGCTGACCTTGACTGGCCTGATGTGTTTTTTTCTCATCGGCTACCTCGGCTTCATCATCATTCAGCATACCAACATCCCCTTCCCGGTAGAACTTCTGGTGGGCGCGGTCTTCATGGGTGGAGCTTTCTTTGTTTTCCTGGTCATAAATCTCTCCAAACACACCATCGTTAAGCTGCGTAATCTCAATGACAACCTGGAGCACATCGTAGCCCGGCGAACCACCGACCTGGTCAGCGCCAATCAGACCCTGCAACAGGAAATCATTGAGCGAGAGCAGACAGAGGCAAAGCTTGAGGAGGCCAAGTCTGCAGCAGAAGCGGCCAATAGAGCAAAAAGCGAATTCCTGGCCAATATGAGCCATGAAATCCGCACCCCGATGAATGCCATTATCGGCTTCACCGAGATCCTGCTCAAAAATGATAACCATGCCCAACGGCATGACTACCTGGCGCTGGTGCAGAACTCCGCTAATCGACTGATGGAACTCATCAACGATATCCTGGATTTTTCCAAAATAGAAGCACAGAAAATCGAGCTGGAAACCATCCCCTTTGACCTGGAAAATCTGGTCCAGACCACCATGAAAATGTTGGCGGTCAAGGCCCATGAAAAAAACCTTGAGCTGGTGCTGGACATCGCTCCGGAAGTACCAAGGATGGCTTGCGGTGATCCGGGCAGACTCCGGCAGATCTTAGTCAACCTGATCGGGAACGCGATCAAATTCACCGAACAAGGCGAGGTGGTGATCCGGACATCTGTGAGCGACAAGGATATTGAACTTCCGGTACCGATGAAAAAAGATCAGCTTTTAATCCACTTTACAGTCCATGATACCGGTATCGGCATCCCGCCAGAACAGATCAAGGTCATTTTTGAATCGTTTACCCAGGCGGATGGTTCCGTTAGCAGGAAATATGGCGGCACAGGTCTTGGACTTTCGATCTCAGCGCGGCTCGCCATTTTGATGGGGGGCGATAT